>NZ_JBXKIW010000043.1:0-80257 GCF_056995035.1 Romboutsia sp.
TTAATCTTATAATACCTACATAGTCAGGATTTGAAGTTATCTCCATTTTTATTGTTTCACAATTCAAAGTCTATCCCTCCACTTTAAATATTTTATCTAAACCTGTTATAGTAAAAATCTTTTTAACGTTGTTCTTAGGATTTATTATGTATATTTCTTTATCACTAATTTTTAATTTTTTTAAGACGCCTATCATAACACCTAAACCCGTTGAATCTATGTAGTCTAAATTAGTAACATTTATTTTCATATCTACTATTTTTTTTGTTACTAGAGTATGTAAATATTCCTTTAATTTATCCGCTGTTGAAACATCTAATTCACCTTCTAAAGAAATATCCCAAAAATTATTTTGAATATCTAACTTTGAATTTATGTTTATTGACATTTATAAACCTCCTTTAAGTATCCAATTATCTTTTTATAAATCTAAATATCTTTCTTATACTAGTAATTTTACTTATAACATCTACTATTTCATCTGTATTTCTTGTAATTGAAGTTATATTTTCTATAGTTTCATGTATGTGTCTTTCATTATAGTCAACTATTTTATAAGCTTTTTCAACAACTTTAGTTGCACTGTGTAATAATTTACTTATGTATATTGCTACAATCAATGCTGATGCGCCTAATAAAATCGCCCCTATTTGCCATCCCACTGCATCCATTAATTATTATCCCCTTCTTCATCAAAACTTTTACTTATGACTATTTCATCTTCGCATATATTTATATCTTCATCTATAAAATTATCATCTATCATGTTATTTATCTTTTCTTTAACCCCATCAAATGTTTCTTGTAGAACTTCTTTTGGATTTTCCTTAACTTCTTCTATTTTATCTTTAGCTTCTCTTCTTAACTCAGAACCTTTTTTTGGCGCAAGGAATAAACCAGCTATGAATCCTAAAAATGCACCTAGCAATAGATATTTACCTTTTTTCTTACTCATAATATATTCTCCTCTCCTATACAATTTTTTCCTGTATTAAATTATAGAAAAAGAATAGGATATAATCCTATTCTTCTTCTATATTTATTTTAGCAATAGAAACCACATTAACTTCATCGTTAGTTTTCATTAACTTAACTCCACTTGTTACTCTTCCAAATAATGATATTTCATTGACTCTTAATCTGATAAGAACTCCATCTGAGTTTATTATCATCATTTCATCATCTTCATTTACCATCTCTGCCCCAACAATTTGTCCTGTCTTCTCAGCTATATTGTAAGTTTTTATACCTTTTCCAGCTCTAATTTGGCTTCTGTATTCTCCTATATCTGTTCTTTTACCGAATCCATTTTCACTAACTACTAATACTTCTGTACCTTCATCACATAGACCCATAGATACCACTTTATCTGAATTTGATAAACTTATACCTTTTACACCCATAGCTGTTCTACCCATATGTCTTATATCATTTTCATCGAATTTTATAGACATACCACCTTGAGTTACTAAAAGAACTTCTTTACTTCCATCTGTTACTTTAACATCTATAAGCTCATCATCTTCTCTTAATCCTATAGCTATTAACCCAGATTTGTTTATATTTTTAAATTCTTCACGCTTAGTTTTCTTAACTATACCGTTTCTAGTCGCTAATAATAAGTATTGATCTGCATCATTATCATCTATTGCTATTAATGTTGCTATCTTCTCATTAGGTCCTAATTGAAGTAAGTTTACTATAGCTGTTCCCTTAGCTTGTCTCTTTCCTTCAGGTATTTCATAAGCATTTAATCTAAATACTCTACCTTTGTTAGTGAAGAATAATACCCTACTATGAGTTGTTGTTGTTACAAGGTGTTTAACGAAGTCTTCTTCTCTAGTTGTAAGAGCAGATATACCTCTTCCACCTCTATTTTGACTCTTATAAGTATCTGATGGTACTCTCTTTATATATCCAAAATGAGTAAGAGTTATAGCTATCTCTTCAACTTCAATAAGGTCTCTTTCGTCTATTTCACCTTCAGCATGTCTTATCTCAGTTCTTCTCTCATCCGAATAATTTTCTTTTATTATTCTCATTTCTTCTTTTATTACATTTAGAAGTAATACTTCGTCAGCTAATATCTCTCTTAATTTAGTGATTTTCTTCATTAATTCTTGATATTCAGCTTCTATCTTGTCTCTTTCTAAACCTGTAAGCCTTTGAAGTTTCATATCAAGTATAGCTTGAGCTTGTATATCACTTAATTTAAACTGTTCAATTAATCCAGTCTTAGCTTCTATGGCAGTCTTAGACCCTCTTATTAACCTTATAACTGCATCTATACTATCTAAAGCTATTTTTAAACCTTCTAATATATGTGCTCTAGCCTCAGCTTTATTTAATTCAAATTTAGTTCTTCTAGTGACAACATCTTTTTGATGTTTTACATAGTAGTATAACATTTGCTTAAGATTTAATACTTTTGGCTGACCATCAACTAATGCAAGCATTATTATACTGAATGTATCTTCCATTTGAGAATGTTTATAAAGATTATTTAATACTATATTAGCATTAACATCTCTCTTAAGTTCTATAACTATTCTCATACCATTTCTATTACTTTCATCTCTTAAATCAGAGATTCCTTCTAATTTCTTATCTTTAACTAAATCAGCTATTTTCTCTACTAACCTAGCCTTATTTACTTGGTAAGGTATTTCTGTAACTATTATTTGTTGTCTACCCTTTGGTAGTTCTTCTATATAAGCTCTAGCTCTAACTTTTACCTTACCTCTACCAGTGCTATATGCATTCGCTATATTTTCTTTCCCCATTATTATTGCTGAAGTAGGAAAATCTGGACCTTTTATAAATTGCGTTAAATCTTCAATTGCGCAATCTTCATTATCTATTAAATGTATAGTAGCATCTATAACTTCTGCTAAGTTATGAGGAGGTATACTTGTTGCCATACCAACTGCTATACCATTAGATCCATTTACTAATAAGTTTGGATATCTTGCTGGTAACACTGATGGTTCTTTTAAAGATTCATCAAAGTTAGGTGTATAATCAACTGTTTCTTTATCTATATCTCTTAATAATTCAAGAGATAATTTACTCATTCTAGCTTCTGTATAACGCATTGCGGCTGGTGAATCACCATCTACAGAACCAAAGTTACCATGCCCATCAACTAAAAGCCCTCTAGTTGAGAAATCTTGTGCCATTCTTACCATTGCTAAGTAAACGGCACTATCTCCATGTGGATGGTACTTACCTAAAACGTCCCCGACAATACGGGCAGACTTTCTATAAGGTTTATCTGGAGTTAAATTTAACTCACTCATTGAATATAGTATTCTTCTATGAACTGGCTTAAGACCATCTCTTACATCCGGAAGAGCACGTCCAGCTATAACACTCATAGCATAATCCATATACGATTTTTTCATCTCATCCGCTATTTCAATAGGGACTATTCTATTATTTTCTTCCATTGATACTCATCCCCTTTCCTATATATCTAAGTTCTTAACATATACTGCATTTTCTTCTATAAACTCTTTTCTTGGAGCAACTTTATCACCCATAAGCATTGAGAATATCTCATCTGCTATTACTGCATCTTCTACTGATACTTGTAATAATGTTCTTGTTTCAGGATTCATTGTAGTATCCCATAATTGCTCTGCATTCATCTCTCCAAGACCTTTGTATCTTTGAAGCTCTACACCTGTTCTACCTATTTCATCTAATAAATTGTTTAATTCTTTATCTGAGTAGACATAATGTTCTTTCTTTTGTTTTTTAACTTTGTATAATGGTGGCTGTGCTATATAAACATATCCATTATCTATAAGTGGTCTCATATATCTAAATAATAATGTTAAAAGTAATGTTCTTATATGAGCTCCATCGACATCGGCATCGGTCATTATAACAATTTTATGATATCTTGCTTTTTCTAAATCAAAATCATTACCAACACCACAACCATATGCAGTTATCATGTTTTTTATTTCTTCTGACGATAATATTTTATCTAATCTAGATTTCTCTACATTAAGTATTTTACCCTTTAATGGTAATATTGCTTGTGAATGTCTATCTCTACCTTGTTTAGCAGATCCACCGGCAGAATCCCCTTCGACTAAGAATATTTCACTCTTAGAAGGATCTTTCTCAGCACAGTCTGCTAATTTCCCTGGTAATGATGTACTTTCTAGTATACTCTTTCTTCTAGTTAATTCTCTCGCTCTTTTAGCAGCTTCTCTTGCCCTTTGAGCTCTAAGACCTTTTTCAACTATTATTCTAGCTGTAGTTGGATTTTCTTCTAAAAATCCTCCTAGTTCTTCAACTGTTACACTATCAACTATTGCTCTCATTTCTGTATTACCTAATTTAGTCTTCGTTTGACCCTCGAATTGAGGCTCTGGAAGCTTAACTGATACTACAGCAGTAAGACCTTCTCTTATATCTTCACCTATTAAGTTAGGCTCGCTCTCTTTTAATAATTTATTTCTTTTTGCATATTCATTTATTGTTTTCGTAATAGCTGTTTTAAATCCAGCTAAGTGAGTTCCACCTTCATGAGTACTTATATTATTTGCGAAAGAATATATGTTCTCTGTATATCCATCAGTATATTGCATAGCTAACTCAACTACACAATCTTTAACTGTTTTATCTATATAAACTATATCATCATGTATACCTGTTCTAGTCTTATTTAAATACTTAACATATTCAATTAATCCACCTGTATAACAGAATTCTTTTCTTTTAGCACTTTCTTCTCTCTTATCTTCAAATACGATTTTTATTCCTTTATTTAAGAAAGATAATTCTCTAAGTCTATGCTCTAAAGTTTCATATTTGAATTCTACTTCTTCAAATATTGTTTCATCAGGCATAAAGTTTGTTACTGTTCCTGTATGCTTAGATTCTCCTACCACTTCAAGTTCTGATGTAGGTATTCCTTTTTCGTAAGTTTGTCTGTATACCTTACCATTTCTAGAAATTTCTGCAACTAACCACTTAGATAATGCATTAACTACAGAAACCCCAACTCCATGAAGACCTCCAGATACCTTGTATCCTCCTCCACCGAATTTTCCTCCTGCATGAAGAACTGTTAAAACTGTTTCTAGAGTTGATCTTCCAGTCTGGGGATGTACCTCTACTGGTATACCTCTACCATTATCTCTTACTAAAATACTTCCATCTTCGTTTATAGATACATATATATCTGAACAATATCCTTGTAAAGCCTCATCTATACTATTATCTACTACCTCATAAACTAAGTGGTGTAAACCTCTAGGACCTGTTGAACCTATATACATACCAGGTCTTTTTCTAACTGCTTCTAATCCTTCTAGTACTTGTATCTGACTTGCACCGTATTCTTGTTTCATCTAGTTCCCTCCATTCTCTATGTTAATAACGCATCCTTGATTAATATTAAAAATAGTAGTATTACTTTTATCAAATATATTTTTATGTGAAACTTCAGCTGTAGTTATAAACATTTGAACTACACTTAAGTTATCTACCAATAGCTTTTGCCTTGTTTCGTCTAATTCACTAAACACGTCATCTAAAATTAAAATTGGATATTCACCAATTTCATTATTTATTAATTCTATTTCTGATAGTTTTAAAGAAATTGAAGCTGTCCTTTGCTGACCTTGAGATCCATATAATCTTACATCTAAATCATTTATGAAAATATTTAGGTCATCTTTATGTAATCCATACTTAGTCGTCCTAGTTTCTATATCATGTGCTCTATTTGATGTAAGTTTATCCAAAAACTTATTATACACAGTAGCTACGGTATCTTCACCACATATATCAATTTGATTTTTATATGTAATTAATAAATTTTCAATGCCGTCAGTTAATTTTTCATGCATATTTCTAGATATATCAGCTATTTTTTTTATAAAATCTCTTCTTAGCACATAAATATAGCTTCCATATTGAGCTAAGCTTTCATCATAAACATCTAATAAAGCTTTATCTATATATTTACTCTTTAATAGCTGGTTTCGCTGAAATAATATTTTATTATAACTTGTAAGATAGCTATAATATTTCGGCATAATTTGACTTATTTCCTTGTCAATAAATGACCTACGTTCTTTTGGTCCTTCTTTAACAAGTCTTAAGTCTTCAGGTGAAAATATTACAACATTTATGTTTCCAAGTAATTCTTGGATTTTTTGGATATGAATTTTATTTACTTTTATACCTTTTTTATTCTTGCCAATTGCTATCTCTATTAGACCATTTGTATGTTGTTTTGAATAACTTCCTCCAACATACAAATTTTCACTTTCAAACTTTACAATCTCCTTGTCTTTATTCGTTCTAAATGATTTTCCAAAAGAAAGCATATATATAGATTCTACTATATTAGTCTTTCCTTGACCATTTTTTCCTACAAGAAGATTGACTTTTTTATTAAATTCAAGATGTAAATTATCATAATTTCTAAAATTGATTAACTGTAAACTATTTAGTCGCATAAAAGGGTCTCCTTTTTACACTACTTTTATTTTATTTTCCTCAACTTCTACTATATCTTGAGGTCTTAATTTTTTACCTCTTCTTATTTCTACTTCACCGTTTACTTTAACTAAACCTTCTAATATTAAGAATTTAGCATGTCCACCAGTTGAAGCAATATCTGCTAACTTAAGAAATTGGTCTAACTTTATATATTCTGAATCTATACTTATCTCTATCATAATTAATTCCTCCTATCTATTGTTTTACTTATTTTTACACTACTACGCTAAAAATATATTATATCACAAAAATAGTTACAAAGGATGTGTCAAAAAAAAGAGAGTGTTTTGTAGAATGATTTGATTAATCATTTTATGACACTCCCCTTTGTGTATATTATATATTTGATGATATTCTTACTGGAAGTAATAAGTATGTATACTTAACTCCATCAGCAGGTTTTATTATACATGGATTTACATTTGTCGTAAATTCTATGAATATTTCTTCGCTATCAATATTTTTTAATCCTTCTAAGAAATATCTTGAGTTAAAAGCTATATCTAAATAATCACCTTCTAACTCTAAAGCGACTTCTTCATATACATTTCCTTTGTCTGTATTAGAAGTTATAGCCATAACATTATCCCTTATTGATAATTTTATTAAATTATTCTTTTCTGATTGAGATAATAGTGATGCTCTCTCAATACTGTTCAAAAGGTTTTTAGTATTTAATTTTACTTTTGAATTATGCTCTCTTGGAAGTAATTTTTTATAATCAATAAATTCACCTTCTAAAAGTCTTGTTATGATTTTTGTATCGTGTATGATAAATATTGCATTCTTTTCGTCAAATCCTACTTTAACATCTTCTTCTGATGATAATAAACTATTTACATCAGTTAATGCTTTACCAGGTATTATAAATTTTGCATTATTTATCATATTATCGACTTTGCAACTTCTTACAGCTAATCTATATCCATCTATTGCAACTAAGCTTATATTCCCATCAACTATTTCTAAAAGCTCACCCATTAACACAGGCTTTGTTTGATCTTGAGATATGGCAAATACAGTTTGCTTTATCATATTTTTTAGCAAGTCTTGAGGTATGCTGTATAAATCCTCTTTATTTACTTCTGGTAACTTAGGAAATTCTTTTGCAGAATCACCTTTTATTTTAAATCTAGAATTAACACAATTTATATAAACATTATTTTCATCATCTGTTTCTATTTCAACAAATGAATCTGGTAATTTTCTAATTATATCCCCAAAAAGTCTAGCATTTACAACTATTTCTCCTTCTTGAATTACTTCTGCTTGTGTATAAGTTTCTATTCCTATCTCTAAATCATATCCAGTTAATTTTAACTGATCGTCTTTTGCTGATAATAGTATGCCTTTTAAAAGTTCTAATGTTGTTTTTCCATTAATAGCTTTTTGAGAAATTCCTATTTTATTAGCTAGAATTTTTTGATTACAAATTATCTTCATTGTGGATAACCTCCTTGTGGCATTTATATATAAAAATAACTAAAAATAATAGTAGTAATAGTAGTAGGTGTTGTTGATAATGTGTATAAGTATGTCAAACAGAATAACTGCAAAGATATCAACATGTGTATAGAGTGTTAATATCTTTGTTAGTTTAAATCTAACATTTTGTGCATAAAATTAGACGCAAAAAAATATCCACATTATATCAACACCATATCCACAGACAATTGTTTATAAATTATCCCTTTAAATCTGATATTATTTTATCTATTTTAATCTTAATTTCTTCGTTTGCTTGAATATCTTTAATAATCTTATCGTGCGCATGGATAACTGTTGTATGATCACGTCCCCCAAATTCGTATCCTATCTTAGGAAGAGATAAATCTGTAAGTTCACGAGATAAATACATTGCAATTTGTCTTGGATAAGATATTGATCTAGTTCTTTTCTTAGAGTTGAAATCTTCCATTTTCAAATCGAATACAGAAGCTATTTTTTCTTTTATTCTATTTACTGTGATTTCTTCATTTTTAGAAGTAGTAATAATATCTTTTAATGCTTCTATAGCAAGCTCAAAAGATATTGTTCTATTAGTAAGAGAAGAGTAAGCGATTACTCTAGTAAGTGCACCTTCTAATTCTCTTATATTAGATTTTATATTTTTAGCAATATAAGTAGTTACCTCATTAGATACATCAATATTTTCTATTTGAGCTTTTTTTCTAAGTATTGCTATTCTAGTTTCAAAGTCGGGAGCTTGAATATCAGTTATAAGACCCATCTCAAATCTAGATCTCAATCTATCTTCTAGGGTAGGTATTTCTTTTGGTGGTCTATCACTAGAAATTATTATTTGCTTATTTGCCTCATGTAATGAATTGAAGGTATGGAAAAATTCTTCTTGCGTTCTCTCTTTTCCAGCTATAAATTGAATATCATCTATCAGAAGTATATCTACATTTCTATACTTATTTCTAAATTCTTCATTTCGATCATCTTTTATAGAATTTATAAGTTCATTTGTAAATTTTTCTGAAGAAACATAAACAACTTTAGGATCCTTTTTTTGAGTCATTATATGATGTCCTATTGCATGCATTAAGTGTGTTTTTCCTAATCCTACGCCCCCATATAAGAAAAGAGGATTGTATGCTTTTGCAGGTGATTCAGCAACTGCAACACATGCAGCATGAGCAAATCTATTACTGTTACCTATTACGAAGGTATCAAAAGTATATTTAGGATTTAGATTAGGATAATTCTTTTTTGATGTAGAAGATCTATTTTCTTCACCTAATCCCTCTACATCTTTTTCACTTAAAACAAATTTAACATTATATTTTTTTAATGATAGCTGATTTACAGAGCTTTCGATTAGAGTTAAGTATCTATCTTCTAAAATACCTTTAGTAAAATCATTAGGTACTAAAAGTATTAGTTCACTCATGTATACTTTTAGAGGTACTATTTGCTTAAAAAAAGCATTAAAACTAGGTGGAGATAATTCTCCTTTTATTAATTGTAGTGTTTTGTCCCATAAAGAAACTATATCCATAATATAAACCTCCGAACCGAATAATTAACATTTTCCACAAAGTTATTAACAAAAAAGGCAAAAAAATATAAGTATTTTATTTAATAACTAAAACTATGGATAATCATGTGGATAAAATACTAATAACATAAATCATGCATAAAGACTAAAAAGATATAAACAATATGTATATAAAGTTATAAATAGTATCAATATATAATAAATGTAGTTTATAACTAAAGTATTGTCTTTATACTTAGAAGTTATACACATTTGTATCCACAGCTTGTGTATAACGTTAATAAGTTGATATTTTTTATGAACATTATCAACAAGTATATTAATAATATCAGAATAAATGTCAAACTTCAAGATTTAATCCTTAATTTATCCACAATATTCAACACCTGTTGATAAATTAATACACAATAGTAATATCAATCATTTGTAAATAAACAACAAGATTAAAAGAAAAGACATAATGTTAATAAATTTAACTATACTGGTTTATATCAATAGATGTATAATTTATAAAATATATAGAACTTTATATAGAAGTAATTTTGTTGTTTGTCCTGTCCAAAAACACGTTGACAACAAATATAAAAGGATTTATAATTGTATGTGTTATGTTTACTTTGAGGGTAAAGTTATTATTTTTATAAACGGAAAAAAATCTGAAAGGCGGTGCAATAGATGAAAAGAACTTATCAGCCAAAGAAAAGACAAAGAAGTAAAGAACATGGTTTCAGAAAGAGAATGAAAACGTCTAACGGAAGAAACGTGTTAAGAAGAAGAAGAGCTAAAGGAAGAAATAGATTAACTCATTAATAATTAAAAAAGGCCGCTGCGAAAGTGGCCTTTTTGTTTAGAAACTATAATTATTAGCTGTGTTTACGGAGGGTTTAAGATGGACTTTAACAGAACGAAAGGCTTGAAAAAAGACTCTGATTTTAGAAAAGTATATAAACACGGCAAATCTTTTGCAAATAGACATTTAGTAATGTATATACTGGATAATAAATCGGAATCTACTAAAGTAGGAATTTCAGTTTCTAAAAAGGTAGGCAAAGCTATTACTAGAAATAAAGTAAGAAGAAGAATAAAAGAAGCTTATAGATTAAATGTCGATGAAAACGTTAAAATTGGATATGATATAGTTTTTATAGCAAGAGTTGCTAGTAATCAAGCAGAGTACAAAGACATCGAAAAATCTATAAATCATTTAATAAAAAAAGCAAATATTAAATTAACGTAAAATTAAGTATTTGAACCTGGAGGGCTTCACTTTGGAAAAAATAAAATTTATATTAAAGGAAATAAATAAGCATTTGGCGAAATTATGTATTTGTTTAGTTAAATTCTATCGAAAATTTATATCTCCTTTAAAAGGACCCACCTGTAGATTTTATCCAACATGTTCACAATACTCAATAGATGCATTTAGTAAATACGGATTGCTAAAAGGTATGTATTTAACAATAAAACGAGTATCAAAGTGTCACCCTTTTCATCCAGGCGGCTATGATCCCCTAAAATAAAAATACAATATACTCTAGGAGGTATAATCATTGAACATTATAAATGGTTTATTAGGCAGTGTCCTAAAAACAATAGTTGAATTCGTTCAAAACTATGGACTTTCAATCATATTATTTACAGTTTTTGTAAAGGTACTGTTATTACCACTTACAATAAAACAAACAAAATCAACAAAGGCAATGCAAGATATACAGCCTAAATTACAAGAAATTCAAGAGAAGTATAAGAGTAAGCCAGAAAAACAACAACAAGAAATAATGAATTTATATAAAGAAGCTAAAGTCAATCCAGTAGCAGGATGTTTACCATTATTAATACAAATGCCAATATTATTTGGATTATATAATGTATTAAGAAATCCAGTTCATTGGGGAGTTTTTGCAGACCAAGCTGCTTTACAAAATGCAGATATGGTATTTTTATGGGTAAAGAGTTTAAATAAGCCAGATTATATATTAGCTATAATATCAGGGGTAACTACATTTGTAATGCAAATGTTAATGATGCCAAAGGATCAACAACAAGGTTCTATGAAGACTATGACATATGTAATGTCTGCAATGATGTTATATTGGGGGTTCAAGTTCCCAGCTGGTCTTACATTATATTGGACAGCAGGTAACTTATTCTCTATAGCTCAACACTACTTAGTAATGAATCCTTTAAAAGCTAAACTGGCTAATTCTAAGGAGGAAGTAATAAATGAGAGCAAACCTAGAAATAAGAAGTAAAAGTAAAGAAGATGCTATAAATAAAGCAATAGCTCAACTTAATGTAACTTTAGAAGAGTTAGAAATTGAAGTTTTAGAACATCCTACCAAAGGGTTCTTAGGGTTTATAGGGGCAAAAGAAGGTATATACAAATTTACAGTTATTGAAACAGAATTAACAGAACTAGAAATAGCAAAGAATTTTGTAGAAAATATACTTAGAAACTCTAATATAGACTCTAAAATAAATGTTAATCAAGATAACAATTTAATCAAGGTAAACATAGAAGGTAAAGATGCAGCGAGTTTAATTGGTAGAAGAGGAGAAACTCTAGATTCTATACAATTTTTAACTGGACTAGCACTTAACAAAATAAATAAAGATTCTCATATGAGAGTACTTGTAGATATAGAAAACTATAGATCTAAAAGAGAAGAATCTTTAATAAGATATGCAAATAAAGTAGCTAGAGAAGTAGCTAAGACTAGAAAAACTAAAAGATTAGATTATATGAATCCTTATGAAAGAAGAATAGTTCATTCTGCTCTTCAAAATGATAAATATGTGAATACATACAGTGAAGGAACTGATCCTTACAGAAGATTGGTAATAGAGTATAAAAGATAAAACTTAACCTCCTATATAATAGGGGGTTTTATTTTTGTCATTTATTTTATATAATGTTAGGATTAAGGAAAGAATTAAAAGTAGCGAAATTAAATAATAAGAGGTGATACACGTGTTTATAGATGATACTATAGCAGCGATTGCAACAGCACCCGGTGAAGGTGGTATAGGTATAATAAGAATCAGTGGAGAAAAATCACTTGAAGTTGCAGAAAAAGTGTTTAAATCTATGTCTGGAAAACCTATAAAAGAATATAAACAAAGAACGTTAATATATGGAAATGTAGTAGACAGTGATAATGTTATAGATGAAGTTTTACTAGCTTATATGAAAGGACCAAATTCATATACAACTGAAGATATTATAGAAATAAATTGTCACGGTGGATTTATTTCTGTAAAGAAAATATTAGAACTTATATTATCAAAAGATGTAAGATTAGCAGATCCAGGTGAGTTTACAAAAAGAGCATTCTTAAATGGCAGAATAGATTTATCTCAAGCAGAAGCTATAATAGATGTAATAAAAGCTAAAACTGATATGGCTCATGAAGTAGCACAAAACCAATTAGAAGGATCTTTATCTAATAAAATAAAAGAGCTAAGAATGAACGTTACAGAAGTATTAGCTCATTTAGAGGTTGCAATAGATTTCTCAGAAGAGGATATAGAAGAAATAACATATCAAACTCTTAGTGAAAAAGCTGAAGGTCTTAGAACTGAAATTAAAAAATTATATGATACAGCTGAAAGTGGCAAAATACTTAGAGATGGATTAAAAACAGTTATAGTAGGTAAGCCAAATGTAGGTAAGTCATCATTATTAAACTCTATATTAGGAGAAAATAGAGCCATAGTTACAGATATACCAGGTACTACTAGAGATATAATTGAAGAATTTGTAAATATAAAGGGAATACCTCTTAAAATAGTAGATACAGCAGGTATAAGAGAGACTGAAGATGTAGTTGAAAAAATAGGAGTAGAAAAATCTAAAGAGTCATTCAATAGTGCAGATTTAGTTATAATGGTTCTAGATTCATCAAGAAAGCTTTCTGATGAAGATATGGATATACTGAAAAAACTAGAAAATAAAAAGACTATTGTACTGTTAAATAAGGCAGACTTAGAACAAAAAATAGAAGAAGATAAGTTAAATCAATATGTTGATAGTGCTAGCATAATAAAAATATCAGCATTACAACATAAAGGAATAGAAGAATTACATGATAAAATAGAGTCTATGGTTTATAAGGGAAGTGTTAAAAATACGTCTAGCGTAGTAATAACAAATTCTAGACATAAAGATGCATTACTAAGAGCATATGAATCTATTAATGATGCTATAAAAGCTATTGATCAAAATCTTCCATATGACTTTATAGAAGTGGATTTCAAAAACATATGGGATTACCTTGGATATATAAACGGAGATACTGTAAAAGAAGACTTATTAGATACTATATTCAGTAATTTCTGTATAGGTAAATAATATAAGTATAATATATAAAAATTTAAAATAAAAATTATATAAATATAAGTGTATGTACTAATAAGCTAATTATAGTATAGATACTTACTTATATATGTTTTGCGTGAAACATTAATGTTTAACAGAAAGGATACAGACATGATAAATTTCGAAGCAGGGAAATATGATGTAATAGTAGTTGGAGCAGGACATACTGGATGTGAAGCTGCTTTAGCAACCGCAAGAATGGGACAGAAGACATTAGTAGTAACAATGTCTTTAGACTCTATTGGATTAATGCCATGTAACCCATCAGTAGGGGGTACAGGAAAAGGTCAACTAGTAAAAGAAATAGATGCACTAGGTGGCCAAATGGGTATAAATGCTGATAAGACATTTATACAAAGTAGAATGTTAAATACTGCAAAAGGACCAGCAGTACATTCATTGAGAGCACAAGCGGATAAGTATAAATACCACACTGAAATGAAAAAAACTTTAGAAAATCAACCTAATTTAGAGATAGTTATGGATGAAGTTATTGATATATTACATGAGGATAATGTAGTTAAAGGTGTAGTAACAAAATTAGGATGTAAATATGAAGCTAAAGCAGTTATATTATCAACAGGAGTTTATTTAAACTCTAAAATATATATAGGAGAAATATCATTCTACGAAGGTCCAAATGCATTAGGATATGCAAAACATTTAACTGAAGGATTAGTTAAATTAGGATTAAACATGAGAAGATTTAAAACGGGTACTCCAGCTAGAATTCATAGTGATAGCATAGATTTCTCTGTAATGGATATCCAAGAAGGTGATGAAAAAATAACTCCATTTTCTTTCTTAAGTGATAATTTAAACATAAAGCAAGAACCATGTTATTTAACAAGAACGAATTTGAAAACACATGAGATAATAGTGAACAATTTGAATAGATCAGCAATGTATAGCGGAAAAGTAGAAAGTACAGGAGCTAGATATTGTCCTTCAATAGAAGATAAAGTAGTGAGATTCAATGATAAAGAATCACACCAAATATTTATAGAACCAGAGGGTTTAAATACAAAAGAAATGTATATCCAAGGTATATCAACGAGTTTACCGTATGAAGTCCAATTACAAATGTATAAAAGTGTACCTGGTCTTGAGAATGCAAAGATAATGAGACCAGCATATGCTATAGAATATGATTGTATAGATCCAACTCAATTAAAGATAACACTTGAAGTAAAGGGTGTCGAAAACCTATTTAGTGCGGGTCAATTTAATGGAACATCAGGTTATGAAGAAGCTGCATCACAAGGTCTTATAGCTGGAATAAATGCAGCTCTTAAGATACAAGGTAAAGAGCCTTTTATACTTGATAGATCAGAAGCTTATATAGGTGTTTTAATAGATGACCTAATCACTAAAGGAACTAATGAACCATATAGAATGATGACATCTAGATCAGAATATAGATTATATCTAAGACAAGATAATGCAGATATGAGACTTACTGAAAGAGGTCATGAAATAGGATTAGTTAAAGAAGACAGATATCAAAGATTCTTAAATAAGAAAGAAGAAGTAGCAAAAGAAATCGAAAGATTAAAAACTAAAAGAGTAACTCCTAAAGAGGTAAATCACCTTTTAACTGAAATGGGAGCATCAGAAATAAAAGTTGGAATATCTTTATATGAATTCCTAAAGCGTCCAGAGGTTACGTATAGTTTAATAGAAGCTGTAGGAAAAGGTGCTGGAGAAGAGGTATCTGATGAAGTAAGAGAACAATGTGTAATAATGACAAAGTATGAAGGATATATAGATAAACAATTAAAACAAATAGATCAATTTAAAAAACTTGAAAATAAAAAACTGTCGGAAGAAATAGATTACTTATCGATAGAGGGATTAAGAATAGAAGCGAGACAAAAACTTAATGATATAAAACCAATATCTATAGGTCAGGCATCTCGTATATCAGGGGTTTCACCTGCTGACACTTCAGTACTTCTTATCTATTTAGAACAAATGAGAAGAACTAGAGGTGGGAAAAATGAATAATAGAGATATATTAAAAAAAGGTCTTGAAGATTTAGGTATAACAGCAAGTGATAAAATTCTAAATGATTTTAGAATTTACAGGGAAATATTAGTCGACTGGAATCAAAAAATGAATCTTACTGGAATAGAAGATGAAAAAGAAGTGTATATAAAACACTTCTTAGATTCGGTTTCATCAGTAAAAAATAACTATATAAAAGATGGAATATCGATAATAGATGTTGGTACTGGAGCAGGTTTCCCGGGGCTTCCTTTAAGAATATGTTTAGAAAATATAGAATTAACACTTTTAGATTCTTTAAATAAAAGAATAAACTTCTTACAAGAAGTAAGTGATAGCTTAGAATTAGATAATATAGAGTTTATACATGGAAGAGCAGAAGATTTTGGGAAATTAGAAGAATATAGAGAACAGTATGATGTAGCTACTGCAAGAGCAGTTGCAGGGTTACCTATATTAATGGAATTTTGCGTACCTTTTGTAAAAGTTGGGGGATATTTTATTTGTTTAAAAGGACCCAATGCAAATTTAGAGTTAGAAGAATCTAAAGCAGCTATGGAAGTTTTAGGGATAGAATTAATAGAGAAGATAGATATAGAACTTCCTGAAACAGATTTAGATCATAATATATTAGTATTCAAAAAAGTAAGAAGTACCCCAGAGAAATATCCAAGAAAAGCGGGTAAAGCAGCAAAAAGCCCTATAAAATAAAATGTATTTTTGTATAAAATATATTATTTTTTAAGAAATAACTAAAAATATACTAAAAATAAAACAAAATAGAAGGATTATATAAGTATATGAAGAAATATTATACTCATATGTATCTAATGTAGTATTAATTTGTAAGTAGTTAATGAAATTCAAATATATTTATATCTAATGAGAGAGGGATGTTATGGAAGATAAAAGAGTTATGGAGATACCTATAGAAAATATAGTTCCAAATCCATATCAACCAAGAAAAGTATTTTCACAGTCAGCACTAGAAGAACTAAGTAAATCTATAAAAACTTATGGAATACTTCAGCCAATAACAGTTAGAGTTAAAGATGATAAATATGAATTAATTGCAGGGGAGAGAAGATTACGAGCTGCTAAGTTAGCAAATCTTCAAGTTGTCCCAGCTATTATAAATAACATGTCGGATGAATCTTCTGCTGTACTAGCGTTGTTAGAAAATCTACAAAGAGAAGATTTAAACTTCATAGAAGAAGCAATGGGGTATGAAAATCTAATAAAAGAACACGAGTTTACTCAACAACAATTAGCTGAAAAGTTAGGTAAGAATCAATCGACTATAGCTAATAAACTTAGAATATTAAGATTACCAAATGAAATAAAAATAAACTTGGTAGAAAAGGATTTGACAGAAAGACATGCTAGAGCGCTTCTTAAATTACCTAATGAAGAACTAATGAGAGAGGTCTTGGATAAAGTAATAAAAAATGAGCTAACTGTAAAAAAAACAGAAAAGTTGATAAAGGATATATTAGAAGAATTACAAGATACTCAAGAACCAGAAAAAAAACAGAATATAAAAAGTGCTATGGCTATAAGGATATACTTAAATACCATGAAGCAAGCATTTGATGCAATAATAGGAACAGGAATTGAAGCTAAATATAACGAAGTAGATAAAGGCGATTATATGGAAGTTGTTGTAAAGATTCCTAAAAAATAAAAAGGTTACTGCTTCGCAGTAATCTTTTTTTAAAAGACACAAAAGGGGGAAATCATGTGAGCAAAGTGATAGCTGTGTTCAATCAAAAGGGTGGAGTAGGAAAAACTACTACAAATGTAAATTTAAGTGCAAGTATAGGTAAGATAGGAAAAAAGGTATTAGTTTTAGATTTAGATCCACAAGGAAATACGACAAGTGGATATGGAATAGATAAAAGTAGTGTAGAGAGTACAATATACGAAGTTATGCTAGATGGACTAGATATTAAAGAGGCTATAATTAATACAGAATTTGAGAATATAGATATAATTGCAGCAGCTACAGAATTATCGGGAGCTGAAATAGAGCTTACAAGTATGGAAAATAGAGAGTTTATATTAAAAAATGCAATAGAAAGTATAAGAGAAGAATATGATTACATATTTATAGATTGTCCTCCATCATTAGGAATGCTAACTATAAATTCTCTGACAGCAGTTGATAGTGTTTTAATACCAATACAATGCGAATATTATGCATTAGAAGGTGTTAGTCAACTTATGGAGACCATCAAACTAGTTAAATCTAAGCTTAATCCGAATTTAGACATACAAGGTGTTGTACTTAGTATGTTTGATGGAAGGGCTAATTTATCAATTCAGGTAGTGGAAGAAGTTAAGAAATACTTTAAAGGCAGTGTATATACAACATTAATACCAAGAAATGTTAGATTGGCAGAAGCTCCTAGTCATGGTAAACCAGCGATTTACTATGATACTAAATGTAAAGGGACAGAGGCATATATGGACTTAGCAGAGGAGTTTATAGATTTAGAGGAGGATATAATATAATATGGAAAAAAAAGTACCAAAGAGAACTAATAGATTAGGAAGAGGGCTAAGTGCATTAATACCTGATGTAAAAGATGATATAGATAGCAAAGAAATAGTAAGCATAGACTTAAGCAAAGTGTATCCAAATGATACTCAACCAAGAAAAGTATTTGATGAAGAAAAGATAAAAACATTAAGTGCATCTATAAAACATTATGGCGTATTACAACCTATAGTAGTTAAACCTGATGAAAACGGAAAATATATGATAATTGCAGGGGAAAGAAGATATAGAGCATCAAAAATGGCAGAACAAAAAGATATCCCTGCAGTTATAAAAGATATCCCTATGAAAGATATAATGGAGATAGCTCTTATAGAAAACTTACAGAGGGAAGATTTAAATTCTATAGAAGAGGCAATAGCATATAGAAGTTTAATACAACATTATGAAGTTACACAAGAAGAGATATCAGAAGCAGTTGGAAGAAGTAGACCACATATAACTAATACGATTAGATTATTAAATTTAGGCAAAGAAGTTATAGAAAAGATAGAGAGTGGTTACTTAACTGCAGGACATGGTAAAGCACTACTTAGAGTTGCAGACCAAGAAGTTCAGTTAGAGTTAGCTAACAAAGTTATTGAAGAAGAATTATCAGTTAGAGAAACAGAAAGATTAGCTAAGAAGATATTTGAAAGCAAGACAGATGAAACTGGTAATGAAATAAGCAAAAAAGATAAAGATATATTTATTATTGATGTAGAAGATAAGTTGAGAAATATTTTTGGAACAAAAGTAATTATATCAAAAGGAAAGAAAAAAGGAAAAATAGAAATAGAATATTATAATGAAGATGATTTAAACAATATAGTATCTATGCTTCTTGAAGAGAATTAAAACAAAGAAAGGAAATTTTATATGATTTACTTAGACAATGCTGCCACTACATATCCAAAACCTGAAAAAGTATACGATGCTATTATGGATTGTATGAAGAATTACTGCGCTAATCCAGGTAGAGCAGGGCATAAACTGGCTATGAGAGCAGCAAGAGAAATATATGACGCAAGAGAAAATATAGCAAAGTTATTCAATGTAGATAATCCAATGAATATAGTGTTTACAAACAATGCTACGGATTCATTAAATTTAGCTATTAAAGGTGTGGTCAAAAGGGGAGACCATATAATAACTACAAGTATGGAACATAACTCTGTAATAAGACCTATAAAAGCATTAGAAAAGCATGGCATTGAAAATACTATAGTTCAATGCAGCAAAGAGGGATTTTTAAATATTGAAGAGTTACAAAATGCTATAAAACCAAACACGAAATTAATTGTAACAACGCATGCCTCAAATGTAGTTGGTACATTAGTAGATATAAAGCAGGTTGGAGAGCTTGCAAAAGAACATAATATACTATATTTAGTTGATGCATCTCAAACAGCAGGAGTATATGATATAAATGTAGTAGATATAAATGTAGATATGATAGCTGCACCAGGACATAAGTGTTTACTAGGTCCACAAGGAACAGGAATCCTATATATAAGAGATGGACTAAATGTTGATATTTTAAAAGAAGGTGGTACTGGAAGCAAGTCTGAAGACTTATTCCAACCAGAATTATTGCCTGATAAATATGAAGCAGGAACTCATAACACTCCTGGAATTGTAGGATTAAATGAAGGTATAAAATTTATCCTAGAATAGGGAATAGATAATATAAGAGCCCATGAGGAAGAACTGTGTAAATATATGTTAGAGAAACTTGAAGAAGTACCTAATATAATTATTTATGGTACCAAAGACAGTAAAAAAAGAGCAGCAGTAATATCAATAAATATTGGAAATATGGACTCAGGAGAAATAACATTTTTACTAGATAGTGAATATCAAATAGCTACTAGATCAGGACTACATTGCTCACCTTTAGCACATCAGACTTTAGGGACTTTAGAACAAGGAGTAGTTAGATTTAGTTTAGGATATTTTAATACTAAAACTGAAATAGATGAAGCTATAAAAGCATTAAAGGAGATATCTAATAATAATTAACAGTAAATAGAAATAAGATTTAAGTAGTTTGAATGCTATTTAAGTCTTATTTTTGTTTTTGAAAATAAGACTTAAATTTATAATATAAATTATGAAATTATTTATAAGATATTAATATTATTAAAAAAATAATCTTAAAAGGATAATAAAATTTACATGAATACCTAAAATACTACAAAATACATAGTGTTTTTAATATAAATATAAGTTATAATCATAGTATAAGAAAATGGTTTCATAAGGGGGGAGCGTAGTATGGATATTCTGAGTTTAGGAGAGAAGATAAAAAAATTAAGAAAAGAAAAGAATATGACATTAAAGGAACTAGCAGGAGATAGAATTACTGCAGCTCAAATAAGTCACATTGAAAGAGATAAATCTCACACTAGCTATGAATTACTAGATTACTTGTCACAAAAACTAGAGGTAAGTACAGATTATTTATTAGAAACAAAAGAAATGCAGTCTAAAAAGATAACGGATAATCTTATACTGCAAAGTGAAATCTTTATTAAAGCTAATGAATTAGAGGAAGCAGAACAATTAATAAATCAAGTATTACAAATATGTAAAGAATATAAATTAATACATAATTATGGGAAATGTAATTTTTTATTAGGAAGTATAAATTTAAAAAGAGAAAATTACAACCTTGTAGTTGGTAATTTTGAAAAAGCATTATACTTTTTTATAAAGAATAATGATAAAGAAAATATATTTAAATGTTATTTAAATATAGGTAAGATATATGTTAAAGAAGGCTTTTATAAAGGAGCTATAAGTCATTTTGATTTTGCAGAAGAAGTATTGTTAGAAAGTCAAATTGAAGATATGGACATACATAAAGAATTATATAGTAATATGGCTTATTGTCATATAAAATTAGGTCAGTCTGATAAATCTCTAGAGTATATAGAGAAGATAAATAAAATAGATTTACAAAATAATGTACAAGAAGAAGTAGATATGATAGTTTTAAAAGCAAATAACCTTTTAAACATAGGTAATTATGATAAGGCTAAAGAGTATTTCAAAAAAGCATTAGAATTACTAGAAGCAGAGGAAAATAAAACAGGAATAGCAAACGTTTATTTAACTATATGTGATATATATAAAGATTTAGGAGATACAGAAAAAGTCTTAGAATATTCACATAAAGCTTATGATATAAAAAAGAATGATGAAGACGAATGTGCTATGAACAGTTTATATAATATAGTAAATGCTTATATACAAGCAAAAGATTTTGATTTAGCTAGGAACTACTGTAAGATGGCATTAGCATTTTCAATAAAATCTAGAAATAAATTTAATGAATATAGAGCATTAAAATTATATTCAGATATGTATAGAATTCAAAATGAAAATGCATTAGCTATAGAATATTTATCTAAGTGTACTAAGATAATATCAGAGTTAGGTGATGACAAGACTTTAGCCAATCTATATATAGATTTAGGACAATTATACTCTAGTGTATCGAAAGATAAAGAATTAGAATACTACCAAAAGGGAGTATCTATGTATAAAACTTTAGAAATAATATAACAAAAAACTCCTTTAAGGAGTTTTTTTGTTATATTATCTCTAAAGTTAATCTATAGATATATAGAAAAAATCTATAACAGATAAAAATAGATGTATGATAGAATAAATTTGAATAAGTATAAGGAGATGATGATATAAATGTTAATAGAGATAGATGCAAGAGGTTTAGCATGTCCTAAGCCAGTTGTAAATACAAAAAAAGAATTAGACAAGTTAGAAAAGGGTATAGTAATAGTTACCGTTGATAATTCGATAGCTAAAGAAAATATATTAAAGTTATCAAGTTCTTCAAACTGTGAAACTAAGATAATAAAAGATGAAAAAGATTTAATTGTAATAGAGATAAAAAAGGGAGAAAATGTTATAATAGAAAGTAAAAAAAATAATGAATTAGAGAATAAATGTATCTTTATATCTTCAGATAAAATGGGAGAAGGAAATGATGAATTAGGAGATGTGCTTATAAAAGGATTTATATACACATTAACAGAAGCTAAACCTTATCCAAAATACATAGTTTTTGTTAATTCAGGGGTTAAACTCACTGCACAAAACAAAGCAACTATAGAAAATCTTAAAATACTTGAGGAATCGGGTGTTGAAGTATTATCTTGTGGTACATGTCTAGATTACTATGGATTAAAAGAAACACTACAAGTTGGCTGTATTACTAATATGTATAACATAGTGGATATAATGAAAAATACATCACAAACTATATCTATATAAATAATGAATTAAGGCTACATATCGACTATGTAGCCTTACTTTAATAAAAACATATAGATTATATTATTTACTTAAAAGCTGATAAATCTATTTAAGTAATATATTACGAAAATAAGAAATTAGAAAGAGGATAGAAAAATGAATGAAATGTATATAGTATCATTTAACTCAACGCATCATGCGATAAGATCAGATAAATTATTTGGAGAGAATGGAATAACCTCCACAACTTTACCAACACCAAGAGAAATAACTGCTAGTTGTGGAATATCAATTAGATTTTTATATAACGATATAAAAAATATAAAAGAAATTTTAGCAGTAAATAATATAGAATATAAGGGAATATATAATATAAATAGATTGGAAGATGGAAAAAAAGAAGTAAATCAGATAGGATAAAAGGAGTGATTTTAGATGCCTATGAATATTAATGTAGGGGATATTGTTGAACTTAAAAAACAACATGCTTGTGGTTGCAAGGAGTTTGAAATAACAAGAACAGGTATGGATATAAAAATTAAATGTACAAAATGCTTAAGAATGATTATGTTAGATAGAGCAACATTAGAAAAGAGAATAAAAAAGATAGTTAGTAAATCGAAATAGAAATAGAAAGAAAATTCAGAAAATATAAAAGTTAGTATCGAATTAGATAGAATGTTGCTATAATTAAACTAAGGAAAACAATTTCAGGGGGTGCGTTAATTATGGCTATTAAATTTGCAAGAAGAATGGAATCATTAAAGGGATCAGAAATACGTGAACTTTTAAAACTTACAGAGAATCCAGAGATTATATCTTTCGCTGGTGGATTACCAGCACCAGAATTATTTCCAGTAGAAGAAATGAAAAAAATATCAACATTAGTTTTAGAAGAATCAGGAACTGCAGCTCTTCAATACTCTACTACAGAAGGATTTCCTGCTTTAAGAGAGCATATAGCAGATAGAATGAATAAAAAGAGTAAAACTAACGTTACAAAAGATGATATATTAATAACTAATGGTTCACAACAAGGATTAGACTTTGCGGGAAAAGTCTTTTTAGATGAAGATGATGTAGTTTTATGTGAAAGTCCATCTTACTTAGGAGCATTAAATGCTTTTAAAGCTTATTCTCCTAAATTTATAGAAGTTCCAACAGATAAGCAAGGTATGATGATGGATGAATTAGAAAAAATATTAGCAACTACTGATAGAGTTAAAATGATATATGTAATACCAGATTTCCAAAACCCAACAGGAAGAACATGGCCAATGGAAAGACGTAAGCAGTTTATGGAAATAGTAAATAAATATGAAATACCAGTTATAGAAGATAATCCATACGGAGAATTAAGATTTGAGGGTGAAAGTTTACCATCTTTAAAATCAATGGATGTAAAAGACTTAGTAGTTTATTTAGGAAGTTTTTCAAAAATATTCTGCCCAGGATATAGATTAGGTTGGACGTGTGCATCTCCAGAAATATTAAGTAAATTCGTATTCGTAAAACAAGGATCAGATTTACAGGCATCAAGTATATCTCAAAGAGAAGTAAGTAAATTTATGGATATATATGATTTAGATGCACATGTTGAAAAATTAAAAGAAGTATATGGAAGACGTAGAGATCTTATGTTAAAAACTATGGCAGAGGCATTCCCAGAAGGATTAGATTACACTCATCCAGAAGGTGGATTATTTACATGGGTAGAGCTACCAAGCCATTTAGATGCAAAAGTTATAATGCAAGATTGTTTAAAAAATAATGTTGCATACGTTCCAGGTGGATCATTCTTCCCTAATGGAGGAAAAGAAAATTGCTTTAGACTTAACTATTCAACTATGACTGATGAAAAAATAGTTGAAGGTATAAATAGACTAGGGGCAGTTTTAAAACAATATATGCAAGTTGGAGTAGAAGCTTAGAATTGAATATTTATATATGTTAAAAAGGGTGGTCTAATGACCACCCTTTTTAGGAGAGATTGGGATGAAATATATTTAAATTATGGGGGCTATATAATTGTATTATTAGCTAATATAATTGAATATATACGTATTAACTTCAAAAAAAATGCAATAATACAACAAGAGATGCAAAATCAAATTGACATTTATACATAGTAATGATAGAATGTGTAAGTATGAGATTTGAATCTCATTATCTCTGCTCTACTTAGTAGAGCCGTTAAGTCCAAAGGGAGGTGAAAAATAATGAGAAATTATGAATTAGTTTTCGTAGTAAAGCCAAACGCTGATGAAGAAGCAAGAGAAGCTGTACTTAACAAAGTTAAGGAAGTTGTTGCTACTGAAGGTGAAGTTGTTAAAGTTGACGTATGGGGAACTAGAAAATTAGCTTATCCAATAGCTAAGTTCAACGAAGGTCACTACGTATTAGTTAACTTTAAAGCTGGTGTAGAAGTTCCTAAAGAAATAGATAGAAACTTAAAGATAAATGAAAACGTAATAAGACACATGATAGTTGTTGCTTAATAACTAGTTTTATTATGTAAAAGGCGGTGTTATTATGAACCATGTTGTATTAGTGGGTAGATTAACAAGGGATCCCGAGTTAAGATACATCGCAGGAAGTGGAACTCCTGTTGCAAACTTCGCAATAGCTGTTGATAGAGAGTTTTCAGGTAAAGATGGGAAAAAAGAAACGGATTTTATAGATATACAAGTTTGGGGCAAATCTGCAGAGAATTGCGCTAACTATATAGGTAAAGGAAGTCTTGTAGCTATACAAGGTTCTATAAGAATCGATAGTTACCAAAATCAAGCTGGAGAAACTAGAAGAGCTACTAGAGTTAATGCTAATAGAGTACAATTCCTAGATACTAAAAATAAATCTGAAAGTTCATATAAAGGGAATCATCAAGGTTTCGAACCGAATTTTGAGCCTAGTTTTGAACCAAAAGGATTAGATCCTCAAGGTTTCCAAGCAATAGATGATGATGATATCCCATTCTAAAAAAGGAGGAAAATTACTATGATAAACAAAAAGAGACGTAAAAAGAAAAGAGTTTGTCAATTCTGTGCTTCTAAAGATGCTAGAATAGATTATAAAAACACTCAAAGATTATCAAAGTACGTAACTGAAAGAGGT
Organism: Romboutsia sp.; assembly: GCF_056995035.1. Taxonomy (NCBI): domain Bacteria; kingdom Bacillati; phylum Bacillota; class Clostridia; order Peptostreptococcales; family Peptostreptococcaceae; genus Romboutsia; species Romboutsia sp. The sequence continues at coordinate 25,853 of NZ_JBXKIW010000043.1, forward strand.
AAGATATTACCAAGAAGAATCTCTGGAGTTTGTGCTAAGCACCAAAGAGAAGTAACAGTTGCAATAAAAAGAGCTAGAAACATAGCGCTTTTACCATATACATTAGATTAAGAAAAGGACGAGCCCTATGGCTCGTTTTTTTGTTTATCTAGTTAAATATACTATGATTTATGTTATAATGTTTATATATTAAGGAGGGGGGCAACTGTGAGATTAGATAAGGGTTCCGATGTAACAAGAAATGTTAAAATAATGGAATGGATGAAGACAGAGTTGCTAATGAGTTTAGGGGATTTGTTTAATCTGATTTTAAAAGGTGTAAAACCTTTAGATGAAGCACTTCAAGATACTTTAGCGAATATAATAATGATAACGTATCTTTTAGCAAAAAGATTGGGGATAAGTTTTACAGAAATAGATTATAAGGTAAAAGAAAAGATAAAACTAGGGATAAGCGAAGACCATAGTGTTGAAAGATGGTATGGTGATTTATCAGAATTAAAAAAACATATGGACCAATAAGGAGTGAGCCTAGATTGAATAACAAAGTAAAACTATCTCAAGCATCAATGATAGTTACACTAGGGATATTATTAGCTTTAATAACAGCATATGTTCCGATGCTAAGTATATTGAGCCTAGTAATACCAGTTCCTTATGCAATAATAGGTACTCTAACTAACAATAAGTATTCAGTATTATCTTTGATATTAACGTTTTTTGTACTTATGTTTAGTGTTAACCCCATATATTCAATTAGCATATGTATAATTAGTGCCTTACCAGGCATAGTTATAGGAAGCGTAGCTAGAGAAAATATGAAGTCAGATCAATCTAATAAGTTTGAGCCTATATATATGGGAACAATTGCAGTGGTAATATCTATTATTATTTTCTATTTAGTATCTAATTTAGTTTTAGGAACCAATGTACTAGAAAATTTTATGAACATGATAAGAGAAACTATGAGCAGCTCGCAGGTAGAAATTTTACAAACTGCAGGACTTAGTTTAGGAGAAGGTATGAGAGTAGAAGATTTTATAGATTTTGCTTCTAATATGCTTCCAACAATATTATTTTTAAACGGTATGATAGTAGCATTTATTACATATTCTCTAGAGGTATTTATTTTAAAAAGAATAAAAATATCAAATTTAGAAAAACCTAAATTTGTAGATTTTTATTTACCTGGAAATGCTATTACAGCATCATTTATGTTATATATGCTAGTTTTACTTATAGATATTATAGGGATAAAACTTCATACAGATTTAATAATGATGAACCTACAACTAGTATTTAGCTTTATGTTTATGATTCAAGGAATGTCAGTTTCTATATACTACGTTAAAAAATGGTTTGAGAAAAACGAAGTTAGAAAAATATTTATATCAGGGATTATCTTGTGTATATTTGGATTTATGGGAATATCTTTTGTGGGAATGTTAGATAGTATAATTGACTTTAGAAAGGTAAGAAGTTATAAATCCACGTAGGAGGGTAGAAATGAGGAATAAACTAACCTTTAAAATAAATATGCCAGAAACAAATTTATACATATTAATTATAGGTATAGCCAGTACAGTATTACTTTTTTATAATTTTTATGTAGGGTGTTTATTTTTCTTTATTTTTTTATATATAGTTTCTCAAAATTGGAGATTAACTAATATCAGAAGAAAAGAGTGGACTAATTATATTCAAAATTTATCTTTAGATATAGATGAAACAACAAAAAAAGCGATAATGAATCTTCCAATACCTTTGTGTATACTTGAATTTGATGGAAGTATATCATGGTATAACAATAAATTTCATCAGATGACGGAACAAACAGAGTTATTAGGTGTAAATATTGATGATATTGTAAAAAATCTAAATCTTAGAAAAGTATTGAATGAAAATAAAGAGATGTATACAGAAATAAATTATAAAGATAGAGAATATACTATAGTTTATAATGTTATAAAAAATGATCAAGAAAAAGGCGCTAAATATTTAATGATGCTATACTGGCTAGATAGAACAGAATATCTAGATTTAGAAAAAAGATATAATGATGAAAAGAACGCAATGATATTAATACAGGTTGATGGATATGATGATGTATTAAAAAGTGCAGAGGAAGAAAAAAGACCTTTGATAAATGTAGAAATAGAAAAAATATTAACTTCTCTAGAAATAAACTCAAAAGGTGGCTTAAAGAGGACATCAAAGGATAAATTTTTCCTTGTAGCAGACAAAAAAGAGTTAAAAAAGCTAGAAAGAGAAAAATTTTCTATATTAGACAAAGTAAGAAATATTGACTATGGAAATAATCTTCCTGTAACAATAAGTATGGGGATTGGTATAGATGGAGATACAATAAATGAGAACTTAAAGCTTGCCTCGGGAGCTCTTGACTTAGCACTAGGTAGAGGTGGAGATCAAGCTGTTGTAAAAACTAAAGATAAGTTTGTTTTCTATGGTGGAAAATCAAAGGCAGTAGAAAAGACTACTAAAGTAAAATCAAGACTTATAGGCCATGCTCTAAGAGAAGTTATATTAGAAAGCGACCATGTATATATAATGGGACATAAATACCCAGATATGGATGCTATGGGGTCTGCAGTAGGAATATATGATATATGTAAATCATGTAATAAGACTGCAAATATAGTTTTAGATCATTCCAATGAATCAATAGAAGAATTTATTAAGAAATTAAAGTCTTCAGAGTATTATAAGAATATATTTATAGACCATGAAGCTGCTATAAAGAACTGTACAAAAAATACTGTAGTAGTAGTAGTAGATACTCATAGACCAAACTATACTGAATGTGAATCGTTATTAGGTATATCAGATAAGGTAGTAGTAGTAGATCACCATAGAAGAGGTGTAGAATTTATAAATGATACAGTTCTTTTATTCCATGAAATATATGTATCTTCTACCTGTGAAATGGTAACAGAACTAATTCAGTATATGGAAAATAATGTTAAAATAAATAAATTAACTGCAGAAGGATTATTAGCAGGTATAAGTCTAGATACCAAAAACTTTGCATTTAAGACCGGTGTAAGAACTTTTGAAGCGGCATCGTATCTTAAAAAAGTAGGAGCAGATACAATAGAAGTAAAGAAATTATTTAATTCAGATATAAAAGACTTTATAACTAAAGCAGAAATAATACAAAGTGCTAAAATGATTGATGAAAATATATGTTTAGCATATACTTCGACAGAAGCAGATAATATAAATATAGTAATAGCACAAGCAGCAGATGAACTATTAAGCATAAAATCAGTAGAAGCATCTTTCGTCTTAGGAAAAAAAGGTAATAAAGTGTTTATAAGTGCAAGATCATTAGGAAAAATAAATGTACACGTACTTATGGAAAAGCTAGGCGGAGGCGGGCACATAGATATGGCTGGTGCTCAATTAAAAGATATTTCACTACAGACTGCATGCTCAATGGTACAAGATATAATAGATACATGTTTGAAGGAGGAAGATTAAGATGAAAGTTATATTATTAAAGGATGTAAAAGGAACTGGTAAAAAAGGCGAAATGAAAGAAGTAAGTGATGGATATGCAAGAAACTTCTTATTAGCAAGAAAGCTAGCTGTTGTAGCTGATAATACAGCTATAAAAGAGCTACAAGAGAAAAATAAATCTCAAGAAATAAGGGCTCAAAAAGAATATGAAGCAGCAGTAGAATTAGGAAAGAAAATGGAAGAATTGAACATAGTTATTTATTCTAAATCTGGAGAAGGTGGACGATTATTTGGTTCAATAACTTCAAAAGATATAGCAGAACAAGTAAAGAAACAATATAACATAGAAGTAGATAAAAGAAAAATAACTTTAGATGAACCAATAAGAGTTCTAGGTTCAAGATTTGTAGAAATAAAAATACATCAAAAAGTAGTAACAAAAATAAGGGTTGATGTAAAAGAGAAACAATAGACAGATACTCGAGGTGATGAATAATGGAGGATATGACAAGAATTCCTCCACATAGTGTGGAATCAGAACAGTCTATATTAGGATCTGTATTACTTGATAAAGATGCTATGATAACAGTCAGCGAAACTATAAGGCCAGATGACTTTTATAAAGAAGCTCACAAAATCATGTATGAGTGTATGATAAAGTTAAGTAATAAAGGTGAACCTATAGACTTAATAACATTAACAGAAGAATTAAGAAAGCAAGGGCATCTAGATGATGTTGGAGGGATAAGTTATATAACAAGTCTTTCTACTATCGTACCAACTACATCAAATGTGAAGTATTATGCTGATATAGTAAAAGAAAAATCAGTTCTTAGAAAGCTTATAAAAGCATCTAATGACATAATAAACTTAGGGTATGATGGATCAACAAAAATAGAAGATGTTTTAGATAGAGCAGAAAAAAAAATATTTGATATATCTCAAGAAAAAACAAGTGATGATTTTAAATCTATAAATTCAGTACTAATGGATGCTTATGATATGATTGAGTATTTATATACTAATAAAACGGAAATGACAGGTATAACAACTGGATTTACAGATTTAAATAAAAAGATGAATGGTTTACAAAGAACAGACTTGATATTAATTGCAGCTCGTCCAGCAATGGGTAAGACTGCATTTTCTTTAAATCTTGTTCAAAATGCTGCATTAAAAGGTGATGCATCAGTAGCTGTATTTAGTTTAGAGATGTCCAAGGACCAGTTAGTACAACGTATGTTATCATCACAATCTAATGTTGAGCTTAAGAAATTAAAAACAGGAAAATTAGCCGAAAATGATTGGCCAAGAATAATTGATGCTATGGCAGTCTTATCTAATGCTAAAATACATATAGACGATACTCCAGGTATAAAAATATCAGAGTTAAGATCAAAATGTAGAAAATTAAAGATAGAACAAGGTTTAGATTTAATACTTATAGATTACCTTCAACTTATGGAGGGAGAAGGTAATAATGAAAGTAGACAACAAGAAATATCAAAGATATCAAGGTCTTTAAAAATAATAGCTAAAGAACTTAATTGTCCTGTAGTTGCATTATCTCAGTTATCTCGTGCTCCTGAACAAAGAGCAGACCATAGACCTATGTTGTCAGATTTAAGAGAATCTGGAGCTATAGAACAGGATGCGGATATAGTTATGTTTTTATATAGAGACGAATATTATCATCCAGACTCAGATAGAAAAAATATTGGAGAAGTAATAATAGCAAAAAATAGACATGGTGAAACTGGTGCAGTAGAATTAGTTTGGCTGGGAGAAGTTCAAAAATTTGCGGATAAGTCTAGAGATATGTAGGAAAAAAATTATCCACAAATATCCACAGAACATACTTTTGATACTCTCGAAATATGTGGATACATGTCCAAAAACATTTACAAATATTGAAAAATGAATAAATACTTATCCACACTGTCCACAGATAGCCTGTTGATAAGTATGAAAAAATGAAAAAAGCAAGCTAATAGCTTGCTTTTTGTTTATAAATATTAATTTTTATGGGGGAAAAATTATGTTGAATATAAATATAATATATATATATCCAGAAATAGTAGAAATAAACAAAGAAATAAATTTATTTAGAATAATTGATAATAATATAAAAGAAACAATAGTAATTTACGCAATAAAAGAAAATGATAGTTATAACATTTTTATGATTAATACTATGTCTGGCGAAACTAATGAAATTTGTAATGTAAGTAATATAGATGAATTGGGTATATTAATAAATAAATTTAAAATGTTAGAAAAAGAAATTATAGCTATAAATAATTTACAAGAAATAGAAAAATACATATTAAAAGCATAATTAAATTAAAAAAGTTTGAAAATATATCGAATGTTTGATAAAATGTATTGGTAAAGTGTTCGAATATCTATAATAGAGGTGAATTATATGAAAACAGTAGCAGTTGTAGGATCTCAATGGGGAGACGAAGGTAAAGGTAAGGTTATAGATTACCTTGCGACACAAGCAGACGTAGTAATAAGAGGGCAAGGTGGAAATAACGCTGGACATACATTAGTTGTAGGAGGAAAGAAATTTGCTCTACGCTTAATACCATCAGGTGTTTTAAATCCTAAAACAATAAATGTATTAGGTAATGGTATAGTATTTGATCCAGAAGGTTTCTTAGAAGAAATTAAAATGCTTAATAAAGATGATATAGATACTAGAAATATAAAAATAAGCGACAGAGCTCATGTTGTATTCCCATATCACAGAGAATTAGATGCACTAGCTGAAGAAGCTAGAGGAGATAATAAAATAGGAACTACTAAAAAAGGTATAGGTCCTTGTTACATGGATAAGACTGAGAGATCAGGAATAAGAATATGTGACTTAATGGATAAAGATATATTTGCTAGAAAGTTAAAGCCTCAAATAGAAGCTAAAAACAAGATAGTTACAAATATATATGGAAAAGAAGAAATGTTTGATTTTGAAACAATATATAATGAGTACTTAGGATATGCAGATCAAATAAGACACTATGTTGCAGATACATCTGTTATAGTTTACGATGCTATAAAAGCAGGTAAAAAAGTTTTATTTGAAGGAGCTCAAGGTACATTATTAGATTTAGATTTAGGTACATATCCGTATGTTACATCATCTCATCCAATATCAGGCGGATTTGCTGTAGGAGCTGGAGTAGGACCTAACATGATAAAAGATGTTGTAGGTATAGTGAAAGCATATACTACAAGAGTTGGAGAAGGTCCATTCGTTACTGAATTAGACAATGAAATTGGTGAAAAAATAAGAATCCAAGGACATGAGTTTGGAACAGTAACAGGTAGATCAAGAAGATGTGGTTGGTTTGATGCTGTTATAGTTAAATATGCAGCTAGAGTAAACGGATTAACTAGTATATCTTTCATGTTATTAGATGTTTTAAGTGGATTTGATAAGATAAATATATGTACAGCTTACAAAATGGGAGACAAAATAATAACAGATTTCCCAGCTTCATTAGAAGACTTAGCAAAATGTGAGCCTGTATATGAAGAATTAGATGGATGGAATGAAGATATAACTTCAGTAGAAAAATTCGAAGACCTTCCAGAAAATGCTAAGAAATATGTAGATAGAATAGAAAAATTAATTGATGTAAGTATAGATATGGTTTCAGTTGGTCCAAACAGAACACAAACTATAATTAGAAAAAATATATTTGGATAATAATTAAGTGTAGTGAGAGAAATCTTGCTACATTTTTTTAAATAAAATAGTTTTTATAATTAAAATCATAAAAAAATAAAAGAAAATTAACTTATATATAATACCCAAATTTCAACGTTTTAAGTATGTTTTTGTAAAAAAATATAAAAATTGTAAAAAAAATATCAAAAAAGTGTTGACCAAAATACAATAACCTAATATAATAATATTTGTAAGCGAGCGAGAAATCGCGAAACAAGTCGAAAGACAAACATAAAGATGATCTATTAGCTCAGTCGGTAGAGCACCTGACTTTTAATCAGGGTGTCCCGCGTTCGAGTCGCGGATGGATCACCATTTATGGCCCATTGGTCAAGCGGTCAAGACACCGCCCTTTCACGGCGGTAACAGGGGTTCGATTCCCCTATGGGTCACCAATTCCCGGGACTATAGCTCAGCTGGGAGAGCACCTGCCTTACAAGCAGGGGGTCACAGGTTCGAGCCCTGTTAGTCCCACCATTTACGTATATGCGGCCTGGTAGTTCAGTTGGTTAGAATGCCAGCCTGTCACGCTGGAGGTCGAGGGTTCGAGCCCCTTCCAGGTCGCCAATTAAATGTTTAACATGCTAGTGTGGCTCAACGGTAGAGCAGCTGACTTGTAATCAGCAGGTTGTAGGTTCGATTCCTATCACTAGCTCCAATCAAACTCTTAGTGTAACTAAGAGTTTTTTTATGTTTAAATTTATAATAAAAAAAGTAGAAGATATTAATAATATCTTCTACTTTATTTTTTGAGCCCATCTCAAATCTTGGCCTATAAATTTTACCATTCTAAATCTATCAAAGATTCTTGAAAATATTCTTTGTGTATAAGTTTCACCTAACTGTGAAGGATTTAAGTTTGTAGAAATTATTGTTTTCTTTCCATTTAATAATCTAGTGTTTAATATATTGAATAATTCACTATTTGTAAATGAATTGGCTAACTCAGTACCTAAATCATCAATAATTAGTAAATCACAATCAAAGATATTATTATAATTATCTTTACTTATATGCTCGTCAGCATTTTTGAATTTATAGTCTTCTATGATTTCAAACATTTTAAATGCTGTTTGATAGATAACAATATGTCCTTTATCTAAAATTTCTTTAGCGATACAATTGGACATGAATGTTTTTCCTAAACCTGTATCACCATAAAATAAAAGATTTTCATTATTATCAATTTCAAAATTTTTAACAAAATCATCACATATATTAAAAGTTTCACTAATGTTTTCACTAGGAGAAATATTAGAACCTTCAACTCTCTCTGATGAAAATAAAGAACCATCAAAATTAGAAAAATTTTGAGTATTGAGCATTCTAGATAAGTTAGACATTTTATATGCTTCATTTACTATTTCTTGCTTAAGACAATTACATTTTTGTCCACTTTTTAAAAATCCTTTATCTTTACATGAATTACAATTATACTTAATCTCTAGATAACCATCTGGTACATTATACTTATTTAATAAATAATCTTTTTTTTCTTTGAGTTTATCTATTTTATTTTTTGCATCAATTAAAATAGAATCTTTATCCTTAGGATTTAGAAGAACTAGTTTTGTAAGACTCAATCCTAATTTAGATATTTCATCATCTATATCTTTAATTTCAGGAATCTTAGAATAAACTTTTTTTTGCCTGTCTTCTAATTGCAACTCTGCAAAATCTCTTCTTTTATCATATGATCTTAGTATCTCTCTTAATGTTACTTCCTTCATTTAATCACCTACTTAAATTTATCTCTTTGACTTTCTTGAAGAATTTTTTCAAGTTCATCAGGACTATATTTGTTAAATGTTTGGTTTATATTATGGAATCTAGTTTTAACAGTTGGAATAGATGATTTATTATTACTAGTAGAATTTGATTTTTTATCTTCAGTTTTCTTTTTCTTATATTCTTCTTCAAATAATTTTAACTCATCTAAGTTTTTAACATTTTTATCATTCCACTTTCTAATAACACCATTTATAAATGTAATAGAAGGATTTGATACATTTTTTGCTTTAGAACATGCTTCAAGTATCAATTCTATATCCATATTATACTCATCTAACCAAGTATCTATAGTGCGTTTTTCAGGATTAGATGGTTGTCTATAAAAACCTAATTCATTAAATATAGTTTTATATAGATTATATCGTTCACTTCTTAGAGCAAAGCTATCCTTAACATCTTGAATACTGTGAAGATTAGAATCATACCAATTTCTAATTACACCTTCAACGTATTTAACTGGCTTAGATGAACCCGTTGAATCTTTTATATATTGATAAGCATAAATCATTAAATCATAAGTTACATTGTATTTTTCCATTATACTCATTATAGCAGTGCTTTCGCTTGGCTCCAAATATCTACCTACTATTTTACTTATAGAGGAGAACATTCTGCTCATACTTGGATTTTCAGCAGTAGAAGCAATTCTATCTGAATTAGATTTTATTGAAGATGTATTAATTAATATATTTTCAGTACATAATTTTTCTAAATCTAAAAATTCTATTGAATAATCAAAATCATTAGACCCTTCATTTTTATGCATTTTAATCAATCCTTTACCTTCCCAAAATTTCCACGCAGATATTACATCAGAAAGAGGAATATTTAAATCTCTAGCAATTGAATTATTATCATATTTAAGGTTATTATTTCGGTCACAAACTATTCTATATGCTAATAGATAAACTTTCACGTATAACCCGTCCGCCATGGGCATAAATATATCTATAAAGATATTTGCAATAGTAGTTTCGCCTAAGTCAACTTCATTAACTTCTTTGAAAAACATCTTATCACCTCATTTTAAATTATATCATAAAAAACATTATAAATTTATCTTGTAGAAAAAAATTCAAATTATTCATATTAAATGGGAGGAGGGGTAATTTGGTAATAAACTTTAACAAAAAAATAAGAAAAATACTATTAATAGTATTTATATTTATTCTATTGATAGGAGGTGGAATATATTTATATAAGAGTGAAAATGGTGTACAAACTTTAAAGGTTAATGATGAAAAAAGTATCAATAGATATACTATGGATGTAATTTTTGATGACGAGAGTAAGCGTTTAATGTGTAACCAAAATATAGAATATGTAAATAACACGAAAACTGATCTAGATAAAATATATTTACATATATATCCAAATGCATATTCTAAAAAGGAATTTGCTCCTTTTGAAAAAGAAGAAATGAAACAAGCATACCCAAATGGTTTTAATGAAGGGTACATAGATTTAAAAAATATTTTAAATAATGATAAGAAATTAGAATACAAGATAAAAGGTGATAAAAATGACTTGCTAGAAATAAAGTTAGGTAAACAATTAAATCCAGGGGACAAAATATCAATAGACATGAAATATAATGTAAAAATGCCTAACTCAGAGGGACGATTTGGATATGGAAAAAATACTATAAACATAACTAACTGGTTTCCTATAGCATGTGTTAATGATGACAGAGGATGGAACTTAAAAGGTTATGAAGCAGTAGGAGATCCTTTCTATAGCGAAACTAGTGATTTTTATGTGAAAATATTAATTCCTCAAAAGTATAAAATGGGTTGTACAGGAAACATAGTTAATGAAAAATCAGATGATGAAAAAATACTGTATGAGATTGAGGCAAAAAAAGTTAGAGATTTTGCTTTTATATTAAGTACTAAATTTGGCATAAATAAAGATACTTATAAAGGGATATCTATTAATACATATAATTTAAATGAAAAACTTTCAAGTGACGCTACTAAAATGGCTAAGGATTCTGTTAGAATTTTTAGTAAATTATTTGGTCAATATCCATATAATACATATTCTGTCGTGGCTAGTGATTTTTATATAGGGGGTATGGAATATCCCACATTAGTTATGATAGATCAGAGTTTATATACTGAGAAGAATAAATTTTTACTTGAATATGTAATAGCCCATGAAACTGCGCATCAATGGTGGTATTCAGTAATAGGAAATGATGAGATAAGTGAACCATGGCTAGATGAGGCACTTACTGAATATTCTACAGTATTATACTTTGAAGAGAAGTATGGAAAAGAAGTTGGAGATAAATTAATTAAAACTATGGAAATTCAAACTAAGAACCATTCTAGTGAAAATATATTCAAGCCAACAACTAAGTACAGAAATTCTACAGACTATAGTTTAAATGTGTATACTAAAGGAGCAGTAGCTTTTAATGAAGTAAGAAAAGAAGTTGGAGATGAGGTGTTCTTCAATACATTAAAAGAGTATTATAGTACATATATGTATGAGAATGTAAATGGAGCAAAGTTTGTAGAGTTGTGGAATAGTAAAGGTGTAGATATAGATAAAATAATAAGAGAATATAAGTAAATATTAACCAGAGCATTAAATTTTTATTTAATGCTCTGGTTTTTTGGTATAATATATCTTATGATTATAAAAAAACGAGGTGACCAAATGCTAAAATATTGCTCAATCGGAAGCGGAAGTAGTGGGAACTGTCATTATGTAGGATATAAGGACACATCTATATTAGTTGATGCAGGTCTTAGTGGCAAGAGAATAACAACTGGACTTAACGATATAGAGGTAGATATAGATAAAGTAAAAGGAATATTCATAACGCATGAACATTCAGACCATATAAAGGGCGCAGGAATACTATCTAGGAAACTTGATGTACCTATATTTGCTAATATAAAAACATGGTGTGCTATGAAAGATAAGCTGGGTGATATTAAAGATCATAATATGAAAGTATTTGAAAATGATAAGACATATTCAATAGGCGATATAGTAATAAGACCTTTTTCAATATCTCATGATGCATCGGACGCAGTAGGATACAATTTCTATGCAGATACTGAAAAAATGTCTATAGCTACAGACATAGGGAATATAACAGATAATATAAAAAGACATTTATATAAATCTAAGTTAGTTGTATTAGAATCAAATTATGATCCCAATATGCTTATGATGGGATCTTACCCATATGCTTTAAAGAGGAGGGTAATGTCTGATGAAGGGCATTTATCAAATGAAGATGCAGCTAATTTTTGTGTTGAGCTTATAAAGGAAGGTACGGAAAGAATTTTATTAGCTCATTTGAGTAAAGAAAATAATTTTCCAGAGTTAGCATATGAGACATCTAAGGGAATACTAAGTCAAAATGATATAATAGTTGGACAAGATGTTAAGCTAGATGTTTTATCAAGAGATGAAATATCAGATATTTACAATATCAGATAACATTATAATGGAACGGATTAAGGAGACAAAATATGAATATAACGGTTATTAGTGTAGGTAAACTAAAGGAGAAGTATTTGAAGTTAGGAATAGATGAATTTTCGAAGAGATTATCTAAGTATTGTAAGTTGGATTTGATAGAGTTAGATGATGAAAAATGTCCTGAGAATTTAAGTCCTAAAGATATGTTAATAGTAAAGGATAAAGAAGGGAAGAAGATACTTAGTAAGATTAAGCATAATAGTTATGTTATTGCTTTAGCTATAGATGGTAAAAATTTATCTTCTGAGGAATTAGCAGACACTATTAGCAAGTTAGGTGTTAGAGGGCATAGTCATATAACTTTTGTTATAGGTGGGTCGCTAGGTCTTTCTGATGAGGTATTAAGTAGATCGGATTATAAGTTATCTTTTTCTAAGATGACATTTCCACATCAGATGATGAAGTTGATACTTTTAGAGCAAGTTTATAGAGCGTTTAGAATAAATAACAATGAACCGTATCACAAGTAAGTGAGCACGTTTTGTATATGAAAATTTTTATTTAGATAGTTTTAATTTAATATATATTATTTAAAATAGGGATAATATTGACGAATAAGTTGATTTATCCTTATTTTTATTTAGAATCAGGAGATAGGCATTATTCTGTGTTTTTACATACTTGTGCTTAATTGTTCTTATTTAAAATTTGTTATATAATAAATCTACAATTATTTAGTACTGTAGGGAGGAGTATTCTGTGGATATATTAAAAAAATTAAGGTTAGAGATTGATGGCATTAGAGGTAGTATAGAGGAATATACAAGTGATAGCTATATTATTAATATTTTACAAAAATTGAAGGAAGCAATAAATAATGGCGAAACAACAGATATTAGATACACCTTGAACAAATTAGGGGAATGGTACTCAGAAAATCAAAGGTATATACAAGATAATGAGTTTGTTACAAATAGTAGGATTCATATAAAGATAGAAAAAGATATTCAGATATATTTGAAAGAAATAAATGATTATGAAGAAACAAGTTATATAAATACTAATAGAGGCAAAGGGATGGAATTAGATATAGATAAGAATAAGGTATTTATAGTTCATGGACATGACAGTGAAGCTAAAACAGAAGTTGCTCGATTTGTAGAGAGGTTAGGGTTTGAAGCAATTATACTTCATGAACAAGCTAGTTCCGGAAATACAATAATTGAAAAGATAGAAGAGTATTCAAATGTTGGATTTGGAATAGCTATATATACACCTTGTGATGTTGGTAACAGTGTAGGTAATAAAGAAAAATTGAATTCAAGGGCAAGACAAAATGTTGTATTTGAACATGGATATTTAATAGGTAAAATAGGTAGAAAAAATGTATGTGCATTAGTAAAAGATAATATTGAGACTCCAAATGATATATCAGGAGTAGTCTATATAAATATGGATAGTAATAAAGCATGGCAAACACATATATTAAAAGAGATGAAAAAGCAAGGATATCAGATTGATGCAAATGTTTTATTTAATTAATATTAATTAATAACTATAAATGTTAAGTTTGAAGTTTTATATTTGACTTATGTAAAACAAACAGATTTAAATATAATTAAAAAATTCAATACATAGTAAAAGAAGTGGGGGAGCTATATGGATAAAGAATCACTTAATCTAATAACAAACATGCAGATAACTTTAAATGAGTTAGCAGCAAAAGGAACAACAACAGCTGTTCATAGCAAGATACAATCAGTAAAACTAGAAAAAAATATGGAAATAGTTAGAAACACATATGATGAAATCATAAATCAGATTTTATCTGAAAGAGAAGAAGCTGTAACGATAGCTCAGGCTTACAAAGAGGAGCTTGATAAAGTAGTAATTAGTGATGAAGATATTAATCATTTACATAACACTGTATCTAAAATACTAGAGATATTAAAACTAATGACTCCTGATAATAAAAATCTAGACAGCGTAGAACAATTGAAAGAATTGATAAGTATCGATACTTTAAAAACTATGCAATTATTAGGATTTAATTATAAAAGAGCAATAGGAGAACCTCTTACTAGTTTGTGTTCTGATGCCATATTAAATTTAGGTTCAAAAGGCAAGCCAACAAAGAAAAAATAAAAACGTGCTCCGTAGAGTACGGTACGGAGAACCGTATCATAAGTAACGGAGCGTGTTCATTATATATGTATAAAGGTATAGAATGAAAGAGCATTCTATAACTTTTATAAATTTGATTTTTTTCCAGTTATATGCTTATTAATTAAAAAAGTGTAGACATATTTAATCATATAAAAAACTTACTTTTTATGATATTTTGATTATAATAAAAATTTAGGATAAAAATTCTATTATGTTATACTTATAAATATAATGAAAAGAATGTAAATTTTAATTATAGAAAGGCGAATATATCATAATGATGAAAAGAAGGGCAAAAGAAGGAGCGTATTTACTAGCTTTTTTTGTAGAAAATTCTAGAAAATATAAAGAAGGTTCTTTTGAAAAAATAGTAGATATGATTGTTGAGGTAACAGATACTGAAAAAGCAGAGTTTATGGAAAATTATAGTCGTTATTTAGCTTTTTTACAGGGGAAAATAGAATGGTACGAATTAAAAAGTCAATTAAATAATGTTTTATCATATTTTATAAGAATTAATAATTATGAAAAAAATAAGTATTCAGAAGAATATTTTAAACAAATTGAAAATGAATATTATCAAATAAAAAATCGTAATGAAGAATATCTTTTAAGTGGTAGAAAGTTTGCTAGAATTTATGATTTTGAATTAAATGAAAATGAGAAAGTAATGTTTCATATGTCTATAGTAACTGAGCATATTATGAAATATGACAGTATTATGTTTAATACAGATGAAACAAATAATTATAAACAAAATCACTATAAGCCTTATTTTGTTGAATTTAGTACTGATTATATTGACTTGAATTATTTTGAAATTTTAGGTTTAAATCCACAATCCAATTATGATAAATGGATAGAAATAGAATTTTTAGAAGATAAAAAAGTGTCAGATAAGAAATACATAACAGGTATATTTACTTTTAGTGCAAGTCCATTAAAAATTGATAGAAAAAAGATAGAAATAATTAATGTAGATATTCCTGAATATGTAAAAAATTTCAATAAATTATATTTAGAAAAAGTAAAAAAGTATATGTTTGATAACAAAAAAAGAGGTTCTTTGAGTAAAGAACTGGATAAAATATTTCCTAAATCGTACAAAGAGTGTGAAATTACCATATTTAATGTTGGACAAGGAAGTCTTAATCTAATTGAAATGGATGATAAAAAAATTTTGTTTGATGTAGGAGATTCAAAGTGTAAGGGAGAAGATATAGAAATAAAGAATAAAGAAAAAGCTGATAAGTTAATTAAGAAAATTAATCCTGATTGTGTAATACTATCTCACTGGGATTTGGATCATATTCTTGGAATTGCAAAAATGACAGATAAGATATTTGAATCTTATTGGATAGTACCAGATATAGTTGTAGAAAAAGGGTTTTCAGATAGTACGAAAAGACTTATATGTTTTTTAGCATGGTACAATAAAACAAAGCTAATTTCAGTTTGCAGTAAAGATGATGATATGAATAATACAATTATTTTTTCAAATAATGTTTTTGAGCTAGGTAAGGGAACAGGAAAGACGTATTCTTCAAAAACATCACATTATCTTTGTGATAAGATTAATAGTTTGAACTTTCAAAATAACTTTGGGCTAGTGCTAAAAGTAAAAGGCAGAAAAGAACATACCATTTTCGCTGGAGATTGTGAGTATAAAGCCTTTCCTAAAAATTTCATGACACAATACCCTGATTATTTAGTTGCTCCACATCACGGTTCAAAAATGGATTTTAATATAAGAATTAACAATTCAAAAGGAAAATTAGCCTTTATATCATCTGGTAAAAATGATTACAAATGCAAACATTCAAAAGTCTGTAATTCACATCCTCATATTTGCCATATAAGATTTCTGGAAGAACTTGGATATAGCGTATATAAAACAGCGCTTACAAGTTACTATACCTTTAAATTATAGTGAAATATAGCCGACAGTTACAAATATGATTCAAAAAGGTAGTTTATTTCTCTCTAATATTTAGAATAAACTTAATTCTCTAAAGATTTACAGCTAGTTATATAGATATGATATCAAGCGTAGCAAAATTAGGCTAAATTTAAAATATTCTCCTATGGTTATGTTACGTAGAACCGTATCACAAGTAAGGGAGCTTGGTTTAAGTATATAGAAATGAAGGATAATTAAAAAATAATTATCCTTTATTTTATTATATGGATTATCTCTATACCAGAATTAAGGTATAAATATGGTGAAATATAGCGGTAAGCGTGCAATTGAGCAAAAATAAAATGATATCAATTAGTTGAATAATATTTAAATTAGCAATACTATATATTATAATAGAAGTTTAAGTATAGTAATTTATTTTAAGTTATATAGATGAGGAGTGATAATATGAATATTCAGATACAAAGACCATATAGACATTTTAAAGGTAAATTGTATTATGTACATCATATTGTAAGGCATACAGAAACAGATGAAACACTAGTATCATATCAAGCTCTATATCCACCATATGGAATGTACGTAAGATCTATAGAAATGTTTTTAGATAAAATAGATGATCAAAGACCGGATAACACTACTAAACAAAAATATAGGTTTGAATTATATGAAGGATAATTTAGCTGTTTTTATAAACAGGATTAAAAATTTAAAAGGGAGATATGCAGAATGTTAGTATATGATCAAATACTAGATAGGATAAATAATTATGTTAAATATGCACATGCATATGAAAGTGGAAAACCTAAACAATTAATCGAGAAATTTAATATTAATAACTTACAATCAGTTTCATATGACGTTAGCATGGGCGATAAAATTAGAAGGTTTAAGGATGATATTAAAACTATAAATTTAGGTATAGAGTCAGATGTAGATAATTTATTTGAAGAAGTAGAAATATCTAAAGGATATAAACTAAAACCAGGAGAGTATGTACTAGTTAGATTAAATGAGAAAGTAAATATGCCGAATGATTTAGCTGCTCATATAAGACCAAGAACAACTTTTAACAAATTAGGGCTTATAATAACTTCTCAACATATAAATCCATCTTATTCAGGTAACTTACAAATAGGTATAAAAAATGAAACACCAAATACTGTGGTTTTAGTACCAGAATTGGTAATAGGTCAGATTGTATTTGATACATTAGATGGTGATATTAGGGAAGATATGTTATATAAGAATAAAGAAAGTTCAAAATATCATGGTGAAAATGAGTTTATAGGGTCAAAAATTTACGATGAAGCTTCAGTGATAAAGGCTAATAAAATACTGAATGACATTTTTGATAATTTAAAGTAATGGGGGCTTGTTGTGCAAGTAAATCAATTAAAAGATAAAATAGATGTGAAAAAAAGCATATTATATAATGAAGTTATAGATATGTATACAAATTCAAAAATGAGCTTAGAAGATGAAGAGACTAGAGAAATTGTAAAAAATAGTATAGATAAAGCTATAAAAGAATTTGTTATTGAATCTGAAGTAAGTGAAATTGTAAAAAGGTCTGAAGATGAGATTGAGAAAATAGAACAAACAAGTAGAGTTAGACAAATAAAAGTAATAATCATAGAAACCTTAATTTTAGGATGTTTAGTAGGTTTGCTTGTAAATCAAGTTACAGATATAATAAGTATTCTAAAAGGTGGAAATATTGATACAAATCAAACTGTAATGTGGATATTAATTCTTTTGATTCTAAACCTGTGTTTTGGAATATTTATGTATATAAATAAGTTAGATGAAATATTTAGTAAAAAAAGTAAATAATGATGTAATAGTAATGATTAATGAAAGATGGATTGCCTAAAGAACAAGGTAATCCGTTTTTTTGCATTTGATTGGAATTAATTGTGTAAATTTAAAAATAATCATATAATAAAATCATATTGGAGAAATTGAAGGGGGGGGAGTATAGTTATAGAAAGTTTGATGATAACTGAGAATGAAGTGATATATAGCATATCAAGTGAACTAGTAAAAATGGGGTTTTAGATAATAAGTAAGTGTAATACTTTACAAAAAGGTATAGATATACATGCAACAAATAATAATATTGAAATACTGATAGAGGCAAAAGGTGGTACTACTTCAAAAAATACATCTAGAAAAGGCATGGCATTTAATAATAGTCAAGTTAATGATCATATTTCTTCAGCTATATTAAAAGCCATGCAGTTAAGACAAAAGAATAATAAAGTATATATAGGAATTGCATTACCAAATGACAAAAAACATAGGAGATTAATTGATACAATAAGGATTTCATTAAAATCATTAGGAATAGTAATGATTTGGAGTGATGGAAAAAAAGTTAAAATAGAATCAAGTATAATATAAATAAAAAATCGTGCTCCATAGAGTAAGGTACGGAGAACCATATCACAAGTAAGTGATACGGTTCATTGTTATTTATTCTAATAATTTATAAATTAGATAAAAAAGAAAAATCATTAGCGTTGCTTATATTTGTATTGAATTATATATATATGAAATTTATAATAGAGTTCAATGAAGCTAAAGGGGAATTAAGATGAGTAAATACAAGATTTTAACGGAAAAATTAAAGAAAGTTTTTGCAGGTTTTTATTTTGATGAAGAATTTGAAGATTATCCTTATATAGATTTAGACAAAACAGATAAAAAAGTTTTAGAAAAGAGATATTTTGGAGTAGATAGTTTTCCCATGCAGATGAAAGCAGAATCTGCATATGGAATCCTAGATACTTTTTGGGATTTAGATAAAGATAAGACAAGATACTTAAGACAAGAAGAGAAATTTTTAAGAGCATTGTTGCTTATAATGAGCTATAGTGATGATATAATAATATCAGATGGATATTTTTGTAATGAGCGTAAAAAGTATCTAAAAAAGGTATTGGATAAAAAGGAATTAGAATATCTTAAAAAAGTAAAAGACTCTCTATTTGATTTTAAAGAAATTGATTTTGATTATGATATTATATGTTCACTAATGAAATTAGCATTAAGGGAAAGGAATAATTTAACAGTATATATGCTAGATTTAGAGATAGCATTAGATATAAACGGTCTGTATAGTAATGTATACTTAGGGTTAAATGGGAACTTAAATATTGTAAAATATATTTGTAATGTAGAGGGATTATATATTAGAGAAAGATATTTGGAGGAGTAAAAAATTGAAAAATAAGTGGTTTACATATATAAAAATTAATGAAGAAGATAAGAAAATAAGAACTGCAGGGATTGAATTTAAAGAATTTATGAAGGGAATAAAAGGAAAACCCAATAATATTTTAATTTTAGATGGTTATCCACTAAACAGTGAAAGACATTATGATTTATCATTAGACTACATAAAAAATAGTGATTTAGAAGAGTTTTATGAAGAAGACGTCTATGGTTTTGGAGATTTTGGATGGATAGATTTTGAAAATGAAGAATGTTTAGATAATATAGACAAACTAGACTTATCTAAACTATTATATTTAAGACATAGATGGGAGCCTATTGATAATTTTTTATTTGATTGTTTAAAAAATAAATATGCTTATTTTGCACATGATGATGATTATATTACACAAGTATATATGAAAAATATTAAAGAGTATAAGGAAGTTATTAATTATAAAATATTAAAAGAATTAAAAGGCAGAAAAAAATACATAGCAGATATACAAGATGAAATTTTAGAAAAAATATATGATTTATGCAAAAAAGGGATAGTAATAGATTTTGAAGAATCATATTACTCAGGTGTTCGTATATATACTATTGGAGATGTAGCTTCATCAGATTATGTTCATGATGAACTTGATAGATGTAGAAAAAAAATTAACTTTCGAATTACCTTGGATTATGATATCAGAAAAAAAAATTGGAGTATATATGAATAAATCAAAAAAACGACCTCTCTTGGAAGTTTAACGGAGCACGGATTAAAATAGAAAAATTCTTATATATAAATATGAAAGGAAAATAAAAAATGATATATTTAAATACTTTTATATTCCCAAATGAAAATGTGGAATTTGATTTCATAATAGACGAAAAAAGAACTTGTTATGACTCGTTTTATCCATTTAAAATACTATCAAAAAATAGGTTTGAAAGAATTGATTTTGAGCCGATTACTATTTTATATGGTGGGAATGGATCAGGAAAATCAACAGCATTAAATGTAATAGCAGAAAAAACAGAAATAAATAGAGATTCTATCTACAACAAATCTAATTTTTATTCGGACTATGTTAATTTATGTGAGATGTATCTTGAAGATGAAATTCCTGAAAATAGTAGAATTATAACAAGTGATGATGTATTTGACTATATGCTAAATATTCGCAATATCAACGAGGGGATTGATCAAAAGAGAGATGAAATTTTTGAAGAATATTTAGATACCAAATATTCTAGTTTTCAAATGCATTCTATAGAAGACTATGATCAATTAAAAAAAGTAAACAATGCTAGAAGAAAAACTCAATCTAAGTTTGTACGTGAAAAATTAATGGATAATGTAAGAGAATATTCGAATGGAGAAAATGCATTTCGATACTTCGTTGAAAAAATAGGTGAAAATGGATTATATATATTAGATGAGCCTGAAAATAGTCTTTCTCCAAAACGTCAGATAGAGTTAGTTAAATTTATTGAAGATGCTACACGATTTTTGGGATGCCAATTTATTATATCAACACATTCTCCATTTATGCTTGGTATGAAATATGCTAAAATATATGATCTTGATGAAAGTCCAGTTGATGTAAAAAAATGGACAGAATTAGAAAATGTACGTACATATTATCATTTTTTTAAGGAACGCAAAGATGAATTTTAATATATATAGAATAAAAAACTTGATCATTTGGAGGTGTAACGAAGAACCGTACCACAAGTAACAGATAGTGGTTTAAAATAAACGATTATTAGTTTATTTTGAATTAAAGATTCTGGAAATATGATTGTATAAATAAAAAATGCTTAGTGCGTCAATACTAAGCATCCTTAGAACATTTATTTTGATTTATGGCTATCGGATTAAGTAAATAAAAACTAAATTTGAGAAATTAGCACTAATCTTTGCGAGATGGAGTGCTTTTTTCTTTGAATTTAGTGAAAAATTTACAAATAGCCCAGAGAGATAAATTAAATATTTTAACATGAAAATTCAATGTTTGATTATAGGAGTAAAGGGTATTTATATATAAGTAGATTTGTAGTTGTAGGGAAAGATTAGATAAATAAAGGAGTAGAAGTAGGAAATGCCATCCTTTGGAATTGTAACGAAGAACAGCACAACAAGTAACGGAGTGTAGTTTTATATATTAAAATTGACTTTAGTGCAATAGGATGGTATTATTTTTAGTAATATTTACAAAATACTTTGATAGGGATACATTTTAGGAGGATAAAAAATGGCATATAAATGGTCTAATGATTTACAAACAGGTAACATACAAATTGATACAGAACATAAAGAATTAATACAAGCAATCAATAATTTGTTGGAAGCTTGTACTGGGGGTAAGGGTAGAGCTGAAATAGAAAAAACAGTAAACTTTTTATCTTCTTATACAAAAACTCATTTTAGACATGAAGAAGTTTTACAAAATAAATACAACTACCCTGATTACAATAATCATAAAAAGTACCATCAAAGTTTTATAGATGCTGTTGAAATTATACGTGAAAAACTTTTAGCAAATGGTCCAAGTATTGTGTTAGTTGGTGAAGTTAATTCTAAAGTTGGAAACTGGATAATTAATCATATAAAGAGAGAAGATGTTAAGGTGGCAGAACATATAAGAAATAATACTAAATAATTTAAGAAAAATACATATGATAGAAATATAAATAAAATAAACTTCAGATGGAAAGTATGTTGAACCGTATCACAAGAGAGTGATGCGGTTTTTTATTTTATTTCAATTAATAAATTTAAGGGCTCTTACAGAAGGAAAAATATAAATGACAATTAACGAAAAAAATTTTATAGAGTATGATTTACTTAAGAAATCAAGTATTTGTAGGATTATAATTTCTATATTATTTATAATATGGTGGGTTATAGAATACCCAAAACAACAGATAAATTTGATAAAGAGAATATAACAGTATTTGAAGAATTAATATAAAAGATTATATAAAGAAAAAGTTTATGGATATTTTAGTATTCCAAAGGCTAATTAATAGAAATTTAAAATGAAAATTATACTACTATTTTGCAAGATATATGTCGATGTATTGTAAAATAGTAAAAATAATCATATAATATAGGATGGAAATTTAAGTAAATTATATGGGGGAAAATATGAGAAAGTCGACAACAAAGTTAATAGCAATACTGTTAGCATTTACTTTAGTAAGTGTTAACATTGAATCTTTACATTACTCTTTTGCACAAGATGCAAGCCAGTCATCAGAAATAGTAGAAGGTTTAGAAGCAGACTATATAGATGTAAGTACTGTTAGGTTAGAATGGAATGAGGTTGATGATGCAAGTGGATATGAAATATACCGTTCAGATTTTAGTGAAGACAAATATGTTTTACTAGATACAGTATCTAAAGGTACTAATAAATACACAAACTCATCTTTAACATCAGCAACAAGTTATTATTATAAAGTAAGATTTTATAAAGAGACAAATGGTAATAAATATTACGGTGAATATTCAGATGTATTAAAAGCTACAACAAAACCATTAACACCTTCTGTTAGTGCACAACAAGCTAGCACAACAAGTGCAAAACTTACGTGGACTAATATAAGCGAAATAATAGATGGTTATGAAATATATATGTCAACATCAAAAGATGATGGATACAAAAGTGTAGGAACTACATCAAATAAAAGCTTTACAGTAAGTGGTTTAAGTCAAGATAAAACTTACTACTTTAAAGTAAGAGCATATAGAGTTATAGATGGTAATAAAGTTTATGGAGACTTTAGTACACCACAAAATTCATACTCAAAAACTACAGTAAATGGACTTATGACAACTTGTAGTAAAACTGCAGGACAAGCTTTAACAAACAAAATTAAAATTTCACCAGCTTACGGGCGTAAAGTATATTTACAAATGTTAAACCCTAGTACTAAAGCGTGGGAAACTAAGGCAACTTATACTACCTCAGCCAAAAACGAAGCAGAAATAAACTTAGTATATCCATCAGAGTGGTACGCTAAAGTATCATCGAGCTGGAGAGTATATATACCGTCTGTTTTAGGAGCGAGTAGTTACACAAGTCCAACTATAACAGTAACAGCAAAAAGAGTATACAACAATCCAAGTGGATATATACAATTAAAAGAAAAAATAACAGTTGAAGCTGGAGGAGCTAACCTAGTTAAAGGAACTATGGGACTTAGAGTTGCTCAAGTACAAAGAAAATTAGGTATGGGTCATTGTTGGGAAATAGTAGGTTCTAATACAATGGCTAAAGTAAAAGAATTTCAAAGACGAAATAGACTTCCGGCTACAGGAATTGTAGACATAAAAACATGGAAGAAACTTGGATTTAGTGAGGCTTCTTGGTATTCTTTAGATACATATGTTACACCAGTAAAAACAAATTTAACTAGTACAAAAGAAGATCATATAGAAACAATGATAAATACAGCTATGGGCTATTTAGGGACAGAGTATATAGTTGGAGCAGCTGGAAAACCAGGAACAGGAATAGATTGTAGTGGGCTTGTTATGCAATCAATGTATTCAGTAGGTATTGACCCTTCTCCAATTAGTGTAGTTCGTCATGCTAAACCAGGGTATGAGTACGAATCTCGTAACCTATTTAAACTTAAAACATTAAAACATGTAAATTATTCAGATCGTAAAAGAGGAGATTTAATCTTATATAGCGATTCTAAAGGTACGATAATACATGTTGCTATTTATTTAGGAAATGACAAAGTAATAGAATCTTGGCCAGAAAAAGTTGTAATATGGCCTATAAAAAACAGCCAAAGATCTCGTATAGCAGGAGTTGCTAGAGTATTTGGATAGAAATAAAAAGACTTGAAGATATAATTCTTCAAGTCTTTTTTTAAGGAATTAGAAAATTAATAGCCATTTCATTGAATTCTCTATATCCATCGATATTGCACATATGTCCTGCTCCATCAATAATGTGCAATTGGGAATTCTCATCTTTTTCTACATATCCCTTGGCTTTTGAGATGAATAAATGATCTTGGCTTCCGAATATGTAAAGTTTTTTGATATAATCTTTTTTAATCTCTCTCTTATTATAAAAATTTTGATTACTAATGATTAGGTTATACCAATCCAGAAAATCATTTCTTCTCATTTTCTTAGCTTCTTTGACAAAGAGTTTTCTAGATTCTTCATGATTTTTCTTTGGCATCATAATCAAAGCAAATAAGTTATAAAGAGCAGAGTGTGGTATGAAGTGTTTAAACATATTTCCAAGCTTTAGTAACATACTATTAAAAAAATTTATATTCTTAACTGCAGCACCATATACAATGGACTTTATTTTATGGGGATAATTCTCATAAATCAAATCTACTACTACGTTACCAAGGCACATACCTACAAAGTAAGCAGATTGAATGTTTTCATGATTAATAATATCAATAATATCTTTAGCAATATCATTTACTTCCATACCACTTATTCCCTTATTTGATTTGCCATGTCCATGTAAATCAATAAGTAGAAGGTTAAATTTCTCCTGAAAAGTCTTTAGCTGTTTATAATAAGTTACTGAACTTCCACCTAAGGGATGGATAAATACAACCCAATCTTTTTTACCGTTATCTTTTTTTCTGTAATATAGCAACTGTCTTCCTCCAAATCATCTTATGCATAAATTATAATGTTAAATAGTCAGAATCAATATTATCATGGTTGTATACTAACAATCAATAATTTTAATAATTGAAGCTGAATCTAATGAAATTAATTATAATGATACGAAATAAAGTAGGGGAAATAAGTGGTTTCAAAGCAATGATAGAGAAAAAAATCATACAATATAGAGTTTGGAGAGCTTTGCAACATAAAAAATAACTTTTTGCGAAGTTTTATTAGTTATGGTTTTTTAGTGCAAGAATTTATGTATAATAAAATTAAGAAAAAGTTGGAGGTGGTATTTTGGCCCTTAAAAAAATACTTATAGTTGAAGATGAAGAAAGAATGAGAAGACTGATAGGGGATTATTTAAAAAGGGAAGGCTTTAAAATAATAGAAGCAGAGGATGGAAAAAAGGCTTTGGAGTCTTTTGAAAGTGAAAATATAGATTTAATTATTTTAGATATAATGTTACCAGAATATGACGGATGGGCAGTTTGTAGAGAAATAAGAAAATCATCTAAGGTTCCTATTATTATGCTTACTGCAAGAAGTGAAGAATCTGATGAATTATTTGGATTTGAATTGGGAGCAGATGAATATGTAACTAAACCCTTTAGTCCCAAAATATTAGTTGCAAGGGTTAATGACCTATTAAGAAGAACTAATGCAATAATAGAAGGTATTGTATGTATTCAGGGGATAGAGGTAGATCAGATAGGTCATAGGGTCCTAATTGATGGTAATGAAGTAGAGATGACACCTAAGGAATATGAATTATTAGACTTTATGATTAAAAATGTAGGTCAGGCATTGACTAGGGAGCAAATATTAGATCAAGTATGGGGATATAACTATTATGGAGATCTTAGAACAGTAGACACACATATAAAGAGGTTAAGAATAAAGCTTGATGAAAAAAGTAATCTTATCCAAACAGTAAGAGGGATTGGATATAGATTTGAGGTGAAAAAATGAAGAAATCCATATGGATTAAACTATTTTCAATCATAACTATATTTGCTCTTATAATTGTTGGTATATCATGGTTAATAAATATCAAGTATTTAGAGAGCTTTTACATAAAAAACAAAGAAGAAAGCCTTATTAAATATGGACAAGAAATAAAGAAAACTTTTGCTAATGATAGTGGTGATATAGATATTGAACTTAAACTGCAGAAAATTGAAAAAAGTATAAACGGGGATATAATGATTTTCTCACCTAAAGGAGAATTAAAATATAATTCGTCAACAAGGAAACAGTTAGGGCGAATATCTGGAGGGGAAAATAGAAATTTTCCATTTACTAATGAAGATCATAATGTGTTAGTAGAAGGAAAAACCATTATAAAAAGATATTTACATCCCCATCTAGGAATTGAATTTTTAGCCCTTGGTCTTATTTTGCCTAACGAGGATTTTCTCATGATAGAAATCTCTATTGCAGATATTAATGAAAGTGTAGATATTGCAAATGATTTTTATGTTTATATTGTGATTGCTTCATTATTAATTGGTACAATAGTAGCATTTTTGATTTCAAAGTGGTTTACTAAACCAATAATAAAACTAAATAATGTGGCAAAAAGTATGTCTGATCTTAATTTTGATAAGAGGTACGAAGTAAAAACAAATGATGAAATTGGGGAATTAGGAAAATCTATAAACTATCTCTCAGAAAGGCTAAGTACAACAATATTTGATTTGAATCAGGCAAATGAAAAGCTTAAAGAGGATATTGAAAGAGAAAGAAAAATAGATATAATGAGAAAGGAATTTATATCTAGTGTATCTCATGAATTGAAAACCCCAATTGCATTAGTTCAAGGTTATGCAGAGGGTCTTAATGATAATATAGCCAGTAATATTGAGGATAGAAGTTTTTACTGTGAGGTAATAATTGATGAAACAGAGAAAATGAATAAATTAGTAAAGGATTTATTAAATCTTTCTCAAATCGAATCTGGTCATATAAGCTTAGATGTAGAAAAATTTGATTTAATAGATACGGTAGAAGGAGTAGTAAATAAATATAGGCCTATATTAAATGAAAAGGAAATTTCTTTATCTATAAACAAAGAAATTAATATTGCAATGGTTAGTGGAGATGTACCTAGAATAGAACAGGTTTTAGTAAACTTTATTAATAATGCACTTAATCATATTAATAGTAAAAGGTTTTTAAGCATAAATATTTCATCCTCTGATGATAGGGTTAAAATAGGAATATTTAATACAGGCAGTAACATTGAAAAGGATGAAATAGAAAAGATATGGCAAAGTTTTTATAAGGTTGATAAGGCTAGGACAAGGAAATATGGCGGAACTGGACTTGGCTTGTCTATAGTCAAAGGAATACTAGACTTACATAATAGTAATTATGGAGTTATTAATAGAGATGATGGAGTAGAATTTTGGTTTGATATGAAATTTATTTAATTGTCACATGGTTGTCACATAATTGTCACAAATCTCCTTTATTATTAGATTTAAGAAAGTAGTAAAAATCTAATAATAAAGGAGGTTTTATTTTTATGAAAAAGAAGTCTACTAAAGAAATACGAGTAAGGTCAGTAATACAAATAATTTTCTTTGTACTAATAGGCATAATAGCGATTAATCATAATTTAGAGGAAAGTGGTAAGGCAATACCTTTATTATCATCAGCATCATTACATGCGTTATGTCCTTTTGGTGGAGTTGTAACACTACATCAATTTATTACTACAGGAACCTTTGTCCAAAAAATTAATGAATCATCTATTGTTCTTATGACAATAGCATTTGTTTTAGCTATACTATTTGGACCTGTTGTTTGTGGATGGGTATGCCCATTAGGATCTATTCAAGAATGGTTTGGAAAACTAGGGAAAAAGATATTCAAAACAAGGTTTAACAATATTGTATCAGCTAAATATGATAGATATTTAAGGTTTATTAGATATATTATTTTAGCTCAGGTTGTATATGTAATTAGTTCTACAGGAAAATTGATATTCCAAGATATAGACCCGTATTATGCATTATTCAACTTTTGGAGTGGCGAAGTTGCAATAGGTTCACTTATAATACTTGGAGTTACTTTGAGTTTATCTTTAATTATAGAAAGACCTTGGTGTAAATATGCATGTCCATTTGGAGCAGTTATGGGGATAAGTAATCTATTTAGGATCTTTAAAATAAAGAGAAATAAATCAACTTGTATATCTTGTGGAGCATGTGATAGATCTTGTCCAATGAATATTAATGTATCTGAGTCTAATATAATTAGAGATCATCAATGTATTAGCTGTATGAAATGTACATCGGAAGCAGCCTGTCCAATAAGTGATACAGTTGAATTCACTACTTCATCTAAGGAAACTAAGGAGGTTAAGCACCATGAAAATTAAATCTAATACTTTAGCAATCTTAGTGATAGTTATATTGTTTGGGGGAATATTTGCTAGTTCTACTATGAATATGTGGAAAACAGAGTGTACTAAGACACCAAATCGTATTACAGAGGGAACTTCTAAGGGAGAGTACAATCCTGAAGATATAAGGGGATCATATTCATTTAAAGATGTAAGTGAATTATTTGGTATTTCATTAGAAGATTTAGCTTATGCTTTTAATATACCTGAAGAAATTGAACCTTCAGATTTTAAAAATAAAGATTTGGAAAAACTTTATGATAACCAAGAATTTGAAATAGGAAATGGTTCTGTAAAATTATTTGTTGCTTTATATAAAGGATTACCATATGAATTACAGGATGATACCTATTTGTTAGAAAATGCAGTTCAAATATTAAAGGATAAAGCAGATCTAACTAAGGAGCAGCTAGAATTTTTGGATTCCCACACGATTGACATTAAAGAAGTAAATATAAATAAGGATGCTAAGATAAATATTGATGTTGAGCAAGAAGAGCACGACGAAGAATATGCTGCTGTAAAAGGAAAGACTACATTTAAAGATGTTATTGATTGGGGTGTAAGTAAAGAGAAAATTGAGGAAATTATAGGATCATCAATACCTAATCCTGTAATGAACATAAGGGACTATTGTATAGATAATGGATTAAGTTTTTCTACAATTAAATCAGCTATGCAAGAAGAAGTGGATAAATATTAACAACTTAATTTGTTATGGATAATAAAGTGTGTAAACATCAATTAAGAGGATACACACTTTATTTATTTTTAGATTATTCATATGCTTTACATGATTCATTTTTGTCAATAAACATATTGTATGTTAGACCTATAAAAACTAATAACCCTCCAATAATCGTACCTTTTGATATTATACCTGAAAAATAGTAATCTATTATAATTCCTGCAAAAATTTGACCAACAAATATAATAATAGTTAAATAAAAAGCTGAAATCTTTGGAGTAACAATATTAGATGCTGCAACAACTACAACTCCTACTAATCCTCCTAAATATGCCCAAAATGGAACATTTAACAAAGTATCTGTTGATAAAAGTGATGGTTCTTTATTAAAAATTAAAAATATAAATGATACAATTAATCCAATTGCATAATTATAAAAAGTTCCTTGGAAAATTCCTATTCTATTTGCTAAGTTTGAATTAATTAATCTTGCTACTGTAATTGAAATTCCTGCACAAATTGCGATTATCATATATAACATACATTTACCTCCTTTTAATAAAAACTCATTATAATAATTCCGAAAAATATTAAAGCAAATCCAATTATTTTTTTCTTATTAAATTTACTAACACTCATTCCTAATAGGCCATAGTTATCTATCATTATAGAAGAAACTGATTGTCCAAGTAGTCCTAGTGATAATGTTACAGATGCACCTAGAGCATTAAAAGAGATGTTGCTAAAAAGAACAGTAAGAACACCGATTGCTCCTGCACTGTACATGTATAGTGGAATATTTTTATGGATACTTATTTTATCTTTGTTAAGTATTAAAATAAAGCTAATGCCTAAAAGTCCTACTATATGAATAATTATACTTGAATAATTGTTCCCTATATAATTTGCCAAAACCCCATTAAAGGCAACCATTATTGATATTAATACACCTATTAATCCAGTATATAGATTGTACATTATATACCTCCTTAGTTTGTTTAATTTTATGATAACATATATATAGTTAGGGCTATTATGACATTTGTCATATTAACGTATAATATAATAAGAAAAATTTATATCAAAATTATTTTGGAGGGGAACTGTGTGATAAAAGTTAATGATAATGAAAAATTAAACTATTATATATCTAAATACAATTTAGATGAAATTTTTAGCATTGATATGAAACCTTATATGGATCTTGTAATGTTTAATAAAAATGAACATATTTGTAAATCAGGTGAGACAATAAGCTATCTTTTTTTCTTAGTTCATGGAAAAGCAAAAGTTTACATATCACTAAGTAATGGAAAATCTCTTTTACTTTGTTTTAACAAGCCTCTTAAAGTAATTGGGGATGTGGAATTTATAAAAATTGATACAGCGGATTCGAATATTCAGGTTATAGAAAATGCTTATTGTGTAGTTATTCCATTAGAAAAGATTAGACAGTATGCACTAGATGATTCAAAATTTTTAAGGTACATAAGTAGCAGTTTAGGGGAAAAGCTTACAAAAATTTCAAAATATAGCTCAATTAATCTTTTATATCCACTAGAAAATAGATTGGCCAGCTATTTATTAGCTACAGCATCTTCTGACAATAGCGAGATAAGTGGTTTGACGAATGATTGTAATCTAACGGAAATGTCAGAATTACTTGGCACAAGCTATAGGCATTTACTTAGGACATTAAATAAACTATCTGATAGAGGAGCAATTAAAAAGAATAAGGACATTTATGAAATTATAGATGTAAGGATATTAGAAGATCTTGCAGGTGACTTATATGAATAAATTTATAGAGTGAAAATTCTAAAGGGAAGTACGGAAAACTGTATTAAAAGTAACGGAGCTAAAAATATTTTAGCTCTATTTGTGTGTGGGAGTGACTTTTCAGTAGTAGTTGTATGTGAAAAAGGAATAAAACAGGGAATTTTACAATGAATAGTCACAGGAGAAACTTTCTACGGATGTAGTTATTATTAATAAATATCGATGTTTTAATACTTAAAATTTAAATTTTAGTCCTATTTAAATATGCATGATAAAATAATTTTAATTATATATATATATCAATGAAAAATAGTGATTTTATAGAGTATTTTTTAGAAATAAGATATTATTATAATGGAGGAACATTTAATGGTTCAAAAAGTTAACTATTATACAAATAAGTGTAGAAAGTAAGAGACAGTATGTAAAATTTATAGTAATACGGAGAACATAAATATGGGAAAAACCACAAAAAAAATGAAAATAGTTATTATATCTATAGTGTCAGTAATGTTTATAGGGTTAATATTAACTGCAAAAGATATTTATCAAATATATATTAATAAAAATATAAATGAATTTACTCATGAAAACTTAGGGTTACTAAAATACAAAGTAACAAAGGATGAAAAAAATGAAATAAAAAAACTATCTAGTGTGAAAATGTATTTAACTGAAAAAAGGATAGAAAAAAATCAATTAGAACCAGGAGTATTAGAAAGTAAAGTTTCAAAATATTTAGATGAAAAATTAAATAAATATACTATAAAGTATCTGCTTAATGGATATGAACTTGAAGAAGATAGTAGTGTTAAAAGTGATTTAAATCAAAACAATACTTTAAATAAACTAAAAAGCACTTTAAGTGAAGAGGATTATAATAAACTAAAAACACTTGTAAAAGAATATGATGACGGTAATTACACAGCTAGAGATGATATAAGTTCTATTATAGAAAAATACAATAGTACATATCCTGATATAATAGCAACATATCTAACAGATAGTAATACTTTAGAATTAGAAGCATTCTTTGATATAACTAAGAATGCAGGCGTAGAATATAAGAATATAAAAGACGTAACTCCTAATAAATTATCTAAATCGGATTATGAACAATATCAAAATATATGGAATGAAATAAAATTTATATTACCTAATTCAGGACTTGAAAATTTTGATGAACTATACTTTTCAACAGACGGAAAGAACAATGAATTAGCATCTGTAACAGCTAATAATGAACAAGGTAGTAGATGGATAATGAGTATAGATTCTAAAGATGTAGGGACTAAGGATGATAAATCATTATTCTACGAAACTATATTTCACGAGTATTTTCACTATATGAGTCTAAATAATAATGAAGTTACTTACACTTATGATTATAATATGAAAAATTATTGTGAGGAAGGTATTGTTTCACACAATAATTCATATATAAATGAATTTTATAATAAGTTTTGGAAAGATATAATTGATGATAGAAATGCAGACAAGGATAATTTCTATTTTTATGAAAGACATAAAGATAGTTTTGTAGATGAATATGCATCAACAGATCCAGCAGAAGATTTAGCTGAAACATTTAGCTTTTTTATTTTAAAAGATAAACCTACCAGTAACAGTATAAAAGATGAGAAAATAAAATTTTTTTATAACTATGAAGAATTGGTTGAGTTAAGAAATTATTGCAGAGAAAAAATTAATTATATTTTTAAACAATAGTTAAATATGTACATCTTAAAGCTAAAGATAAAATTAAAAATTTAGTCATATTTCCTAAAATAATAAAAAATAATGAATTTATACATGAGTCTAATGCTAAAAATGGAGTAAAAAAATCTAAATTATCAGGCTATTATGAAGAAGCATATAGAGGAGCTAGAAGGCCATAATTATAAAATTATTTTTGGTTATAATATAAAATAAATAGTTTGGATGAAAAAGTAGATCTAACATATTTACATACAAATTATCAAAATCCTTAGTCAAAGTTTGTCAATAGGATGATAATATGGTATTATATAAGCCTAAAAGCAATTCTTTATAAAATAAGGGTTGAAAACAATGAACGGAGGAAATATAATTATGGAAAACTTACCAAATTGCCCAAAATGTAATTCAGAATATACTTACGAAGATGGAAGTCTTCTTGTTTGTCCAGAATGTTCTCATGAATGGTCTGTAGAAGCAGGAAATAGTGAAGATTCAAATGTTATAAAAGATGCAAATGGAAATATATTAAGTGATGGAGATGCTGTAACAGTAATTAAAGATCTTAAAGTAAAAGGAAGTTCATCATCTATAAAGATAGGAACAAAAGTAAAAAGCATACGTTTAGTTCCTGATGCAGCTGATGGACATGATATCGAATGTAAAATAGATGGTTTCGGAGCTATGAAATTAAAATCTAGCGTTGTTAAAAAAGCTTAATCATATACAAATTGGTCATAGATAAGAAAATATAAAAGAACTAGAGGAAAATTAAATTTCCTTTAGTTCTTTTAATATATAGTTATGCATTTTCTAAATCTGTGCTACAAATACCTTTAGCTGATAGCTTCAATAACATATCCTTAGTCATTTTAGCTAAATCATACTCAAATTTAAATCCCCATTCATTTATAGCACAAGATGGGTCTATAGAATTAGGCCAAGACTCTGCAATTGACTGACGAACAGGATCTACATTATATCCAAATTTAAAATCAGGTATATGTTTTTTTATTTCATTAGCAATTTCCTCAGGGTCAAAGTTCATAGCAGTGATATTAAATGCATTTCTATGAACTAACTTAGAACCATCTGCTTCAATTAAATCAACTATAGCGGCAAGAGCATCTGGCATATACATCATATCCATTTGAGTTCCTTTAGCTATAAATGAGTCGTATTTTTTATTTTTTAATGCCTCATAATATATATCAACAGCATAATCAGTAGTACCACCACCAGGAGGTGTTACATATGAGATTAGACCAGGGAATCTAACTCCTCTAGTATCTACTCCAAATTTATTGAAATAATAATCACATAATAATTCTCCTGCAACCTTAGTTACTCCATACATAGTGCTAGGTCTTTGAATTGTATCTTGCGGAGTTAAGTTTTTAGGTGAACTAGCACCAAAAGCAGCTATAGAACTAGGAGTAAATAATTTTAAATTTAGTTCTCTACAAACTTCTAAAATATTAGTAAGACCACCCATATTAAGTTGCCAAGCAACTTGAGGCTTTTGCTCTCCAACGGCAGAAAGCAAAGAAGCTAAGTGGATTATAGTATCTACATTATATTTTTTTGAAATCAAGGCCATAGAATTAACATCCATAACATCTAATGTTTCAAATATGCCATTTTCTGAAACTCCACTACCTTCAATAGAGCGTATATCAGTAGCTATAACATTATCAATACCATATTCATTCCTAAGCTTTGCAGTTAATTCAGAGCCTATTTGCCCTAATGCTCCTGTAATAAGTACTTTTTTCATATAACTTTACCCCCTGTAAATTTGCTTTAAAATAGAAACTTATATTATTCCTAACTCTTTGCCTACTTTTTCATATATAGATAAAGCATCATCTAGCATTTCTTTTGTATGAGCAGAAGTTGGCATATTTCTAACTCTTCCTGCTCCTTTTGGTACTGTAGGGAAGACTATAGATTTAGCGTAAACACCTTCTTCTAAAAGTCTTTTACTAAATAGTTGAGTTTTAGTTTCATCACCTATTATGCAAGGTGTTATAGGAGTTTCGCTATTACCTATATTAAATCCTAGAGATTTTAATCCGTTTTTTAGGTAATTTCCATTTTCCCATACCTTATTAACTAAAGAATCACTTTCCATAAGTATGTTTATAGATTCTGTACAAGCAGCACTAGATCCAGGAGTTAATGAAGTTGAGAATAAGAACGGTCTACCTCTTACTTTTAACCAATCAATAAGGTCTTTTGAACCAGCAACATATCCTCCAACAACACCTATAGCTTTGGATAAAGTACCTATTTGGAAGTCTATTTTATGAGATAATCCAAAGTGTTTACATGTTCCAGCACCTTTTCCAGTAACACCAGAACCATGAGCATCATCAACATATGTAATTAAATCAAATTCTTCTGATATTTTAACTATTTCTGGTAATTTTGCAATATCTCCATCCATTGAGAAGACTCCATCAGTTATAACCATTATTTTATTATATTGACCACTTTCTTGAGCAAACTTAGTTTTTTCTCTTAAATCATTCATGTCTGAATGTTTGTATCTTATAACTTTAGCTCCAGATAATCTGCATCCATCTATTATTGACGCATGGTTTAATTCATCTGATAATATAGCATCATTTTTATCCATAACAGCAGAAATAGCACCCATATTACAGTTAAAACCTGATTGAAAAGCAATTGCAGCCTCAGTTCCTTTAAATTTAGCAATAGCATTTTCAAGAATATCATGAACTTCAAGCGTTCCATTTATGGTTCTTACAGCACCAGCACCAGTACCATATTTATTTACTGCATCAATTTCAGCTTTTTTTAATCGATTATTTGTAGCAAGTCCAAGATAATTATTAGAAGATAAATTTATTAAATTCTTATTATCTATTGTTATTATTGGACCATTAGAGCTTTGAAGTGAATCTATTTTGTTATAAAGACCTTTTGATTTGAGTTCTATTAGATTTTCTGATAAAAACTTAGATAAAGACTTATTTTTAGTAGTAATATCGATACTCATTTAAACTTCTCCTTTAACTTTTTTAATTTTATAGATAAACCTTTCTTTATAAAATAGTGCAAATAGTAACTATTTTTATTGATTAAAGATTCTTTAAATAGTATTACTATTTATTATATATATGTATGCTTTAGGCTAGAGAATAATTCAAAATTAAAGTTACATTAAAGAAAAGGGAATATACTCATTAATAGCTGTAACACTTACTGGATTATCAATAGATTTTTTAATAGCAAAAATATAAAAAAACAGGAAAAACAAAGAACAATTATTAAAAATCCAAGAGGCATTATAATTTCAAGTTGAATATATAAAATAAAAGATGCTACTGAGTTTATTACAAAACTTAGTAACATCTTTTATTTTATATATAATTAATTTTATTAGTACTTAAAAATATAGACATAAAAATTAGTATGATACATAGAATTAGTTAGACAATAATCATAGTATATGAAACTAACATCAGAAAAATTATAATGAATTTGGTTTATAAAGTGGGGAAATTCATATAACAAGTAACAATGGATTATTTGAAAGTGTAAAAATCTAGTTATAAATGAGGGGGGAATGGCTATGGGAATTAAAGTAACTAGTGAAATCAAGACCTTGAAGAAAGTTTTGCTCCATAGGCCAGGTGTAGAGATAGAAAATTTAACACCTGAGTATCTAGAAAGGTTATTATTTGATGATATTCCATTTTTAGAGGTTGCTCAACAAGAACATGACACATTTGCAGAGATTTTAAGACTCAATGGAGTGGAAGTTGTTTACTTACATAAATTAGCTGCTCAAGTTATGATTGATGAAGAAGTAAAAGAACAATTTATAAATCAATTTATAAAAGAAGCTGGAATAACAAATCCAGAATTGCATAAAAATGTTTACGAGTTTTTGAATAAACTTGAAAACAATGAAGATTTAATAAAAAAAACAATGGCTGGTATAAACAAAAATGAATTACCCGCATTAAAGAACAAAACTTTATCTGATTTAGTAGAATGTAAATACCCATTTGTAGCAGATCCAATGCCAAATTTATATTTTACAAGAGATCCATTTGCAAGTATAGGAAATGGAGTAAGTTTAAATAAAATGTACTCTGTAACAAGAAATAGAGAGACTATATACGCTGATTATATATTTAAATATCACCCAGACTTCAGAGATCAAGTAGAAAGATTTTATGATAGAGATTTCGAATATCACATAGAAGGTGGAGATATATTAAATTTAAATGAAAAAACATTAGCTATAGGAATATCTCAAAGAACTCAAGCTGATGCAATAGAAAAAATAGCTAAACAAATATTTTTCAATAGTAAAAACACTGAATTAGAAAATATATTAGCATTTAATATACCTAATACTAGGGCATTTATGCACTTAGATACAGTATTTACCCAAATAGATTATGATAAATTTACGATTCATCCAGGTATACAAGGCCTACTACAAGTATTTCAGATAACTAAAGGAAAAGTAGAAGGAGAATTAAATATAGTAGAAGTTAATGCTAAGTTAGAAGATATACTATCGAAGCATCTTGGAGTAGATAAAGTTACTTTAATCCAGTGCGGTGGTGGAGACAAAGTTATAGCTGATAGAGAACAGTGGAATGATGGTTCAAACACATTATGCATAAAACCAGGAGAAGTGGTTGTTTATTCTAGAAATTACATAACAAACAAGTTATTAGTAGAAAATGGAATTAAGATACATGTAATACCATCAAGTGAATTATCAAGAGGTCGTGGTGGTCCAAGATGTATGTCAATGCCTTTAATCAGAGAATAATAATTTACGTGTTTTAAAGAAGTAAAATAAAAATTTATTAGGGGGATTTTTACAATGGGAGTTAATTTAAGAGGACGTTCATTTTTAAAATTACTAGATTTTTCAAGTGCAGAAATAAGATATTTATTAGATTTATCTAAAAACTTAAAGGATTTAAAAAGAGCTGGTGTAGTAAATAAAACGTTAGAAGGAAAAAATGTTGCTATATTATTTGAAAAAGATTCAACTAGAACTAGATGTGCATTTGAAGTTGGAGCTATGGATTTAGGAATGGGTGTAACTTATCTAGGGCCAACTGGTTCTCAAATGGGTAAAAAAGAATCTATAGCAGATACTGCTAGAGTTTTAGGAAGAATGTATGATGGTATAGAGTATAGAGGATATTCCCAAGAAATAGTTGAAGAATTATCTGCTAATGCTGGGGTACCAGTATGGAATGGATTAACTACTGAATTCCATCCAACTCAAATGATAGCGGATTTATTAACGATAGAAGAAAAATTAGGAAGATTAAAAGGTGTAAACTTTGTTTACATGGGAGACGCTAGAAATAATATGGGGAACTCTTTAATGGTTGCTTGTGCTAAAATGGGGTTAAACTTTACAGCTTGTGCTCCAAAGGAATTATTCCCAGACCCAGAGTTAATAGCTACTTGTAAAGAGATAGCCAAAGAAAATAGATGTAATATAACATTAACTGAAGATGTTATGGCAGCAACTAAGAACGCTGACGTTATATACACTGACGTTTGGGTATCTATGGGAGAACCAGACGAAGTCTGGGAAGCTAGAATATCTCAATTAAAACCATTCCAAGTTAATAAAGCTGTTATGGATAACGCTCATCCAGAGGCTATATTCATGCACTGTTTACCAGCATTCCATGATCTAAAAACTAAAGTAGGAGCTGAAATGCACGAAAAATTCGGTATAACTGAAATGGAAGTTACTGATGAAGTATTTGAATCTAAACAATCTGTTGTATTTGATGAAGCAGAAAACAGAATGCATACTATAAAAGCTATAATGGCTGCTACTATAGGTCAATAATATAAAAGCTAAGTTAAAGTAAAATACGTAACCCCCATTTTGTTATCGATAATATATATGGGGGTTATATTTATCTAGAATATATTTAATAGGGGGTAAAATTATGAAAAGATTAGTAATAGCTCTAGGGGGAAATGCACTAGGTAATAATGCTGAAGAACAATTAGAATTAGTTAAACATACAGCAAAAACAATAGTTGATCTATCTGAAGAAGGTTATAATGTGATAG
This sequence comes from Romboutsia sp., assembly GCF_056995035.1. Taxonomy (NCBI): domain Bacteria; kingdom Bacillati; phylum Bacillota; class Clostridia; order Peptostreptococcales; family Peptostreptococcaceae; genus Romboutsia; species Romboutsia sp. The sequence goes on from NZ_JBXKIW010000043.1 coordinate 64,963, forward strand.
TTGGACACGGAAATGGACCACAAGTAGGAATGATAAACTTAGCTATGGATTTTGCGGCTAATAATGGTGCAAATACTCCAAGTATGCCATTTGCAGAATGTGGATCAATGAGTCAAGGATATATAGGATATCATTTACAACAATCTATAAAAAATGAATTAAATTATAGGCAAATAAATAAAAATGTTGCAACTGTGGTTACTCAAGTTATAGTTGATGAAAATGATGAGGCATTTAGAAATTTAACTAAGCCAGTTGGCATGTTTTATACTAAACAAGAAGCGGATGAAATAACTATTAGGGAAGGATTTACCTTTATTGAAGATGCAGGAAGAGGATATAGGAGAGTTGTTGCTTCTCCACAACCACAAAAAATAGTTGAATTAGAAACAGTTAAGCAATTAGTTGATAATGGAAGTATAGTAATAACTGTTGGAGGAGGAGGAATACCAGTAATAGAAAAAGAAGATGGATCATTAGCCGGTGTAGCTGCTGTTATAGATAAAGATAAATCAAGTGCTAAATTAGCTAAAGACCTAGATGCTGAAATGTTAGTAATATTAACTGCTGTTGATAGAGTTTGTATAAACTTTAATAAACCAAATCAAGAAGAATTAGCATCTATAAGCTTAGAGGAAGCAGCTAAATATATAGAACAAGAACACTTTGCAAAAGGATCTATGTTACCAAAAGTAGAAGCTTGTGTAGATTACGTAGAATCATCTACTAGCGGTAAAGCTTTAATAACATCTTTAGAAAAAGCTAAAGAAGCATTACATGGAGCAACAGGAACTATAATATGTAAAGCTAAAGAAACTTTAAAGGTACAATAATAAAAATATTAATTAAAGAGAAAATGTTATTTTTATATATAAGAGCATTTTCTTTTTTATATACGGATATATAAAAAAATGAAGCTCTCTTAAACAATAGATGGAATTAAAATAAATAATAATGTATTTACTAGGAATACTAATTATATTATAAAAAATTACCATTAAGGGAGTGTGAATTATGGAAAAGGTACTTATCGTCGGGGGTGGAATTGGAGGACTTTGTACAGCAATAAGATTATTAAAGCAAGGATACAAAGTAACGGTACTAGAGAAAGAAAGAACTGTAGGAGGTAAAGTTAATATAAAAATTAGAGAAGGTGCTAGATTTGATTTAACATCATCTATATTAATGACCCCTAAAACATATACTGAAATTTTTGATTCAGTAGGAAAAGACTATAAAGATTATTTTGAATTAGTAAAAATAGATCCTGCATATAGAGTGAACTATAGTAATGGGGATAGGTATGATTTTTATAGTGATTTAAGTAAAATGGTGAGAGTACTAGAGAGTATGCAAGAAGGATTGTCTGTTGAATATTTAAGTTTTTTATCTAAATCATTAGAAAAATATTTACATAGTAAAAAATATTTTCTAAATAAACCTATGACAAACATAAATGAATTAACAAATATTAAGACCTTAAAAAAAATAATAGATATAAGACCATTTACAACAGTTAATAATTATTTACAAAATACGATAACTAATAAACAACTAGTAGAGTACCTAGAATTTCAATCTATGTATATAGGTGTAAATCCATATACTAATTCTAATTTATACACTTTAATACCTGCAATATCACACATCTATGGTCTATGGTATGTAAAAGGAGGTTTTTATAAATATATAGAAGCTTTAGAAAAATTGATTTTAGAACTAGGTGGAAAAATAGAAACTGAAAATAATGTGGAAAAAATATTAGTGAATAAGGATAAAGTTGTAGGGATTAAATCTAATAGAGGAATTTATAAATCAAATATAGTCATATGTAATGCTGATTATCCCTATGCTATAAATAATTTAATAAAGAAAGAAAAAAATACTAAAGCTAAAAAAATAAAAAAAGAAGATTATTCTTGTTCTACATTTATTATGTACTTAGGACTTAATAAAAAATACAGTGATTTACAAGTACATAACATTTATATAGGAGAAAATTTTAAAAATAATATAGAAAGTCCGTTTAAAGGTAAGATACCAGAAAACCCATCATTATATTTATACTATCCAAGTAAAATAGATGAATCTATAGCAGGATCTTTTGAAAGTATCTTGAATGTAATGGTAAGAGTACCTAATTTACAATATAAGAATATAAAATGGAACAAAGATAATATAAATAAATTTAGAAATAATATTATAAGACAAATAAAGAATGTAAAAGGATTAGAACACATAGAAAAAGAGATATTATATGAGTCTTACTTAACTCCAATACAATTAAAATATAAATTTAATTCATATAATGGAACAGCTTTTGGATTAAGTCATAAACTAAACCAAACAACGTATTTTAGACCACATATACAAGAAGAGGATATAAATGGGTTATATTTCATAGGCTCATCAACTCATCCTGGAAATGGAGTGTCTGTAATAATAGAGGGAAGTAAAATCATATCAAATAAAATATGTAAAAAATATAATAATAGTAATATTTAATCAAGATAGAAGAGATACGTACTTAAAGGATAATAAGAGTTCTATGTGAAACTATCGGGAAATGTTTAGTAAGATGCCAAATCTTAAGTATTAATTTATATATTAAAATATAATTTAATATATAAAAGATGTTATATATGCGAGTTTTAATATTTTGAAGTATAATATTATCATGTATATAAAATTAACATAACGGGGGAATTGAAATGCCAGCAGCTACAGCTATAGAATGTGAAAATTACAAAGATTTATCTTTATTTGGAGCTAAAGAATATGCTAGAGAAGCTTTAGAAAAAGGATTTGATCTTAATATATACGGAGAATAATTGATATGGAAAATAACTTTGTTAATCTGATTAATATAAATGAGAATGAAGTTTTAAGGTACTTAGAGTACAAAGGTCAAAAAATTAGTGATAATCTAAAAAACACTATTGATGAGTGTATTAAAATAACTAAAGGAAAGATAAACCCTCGATATATTTTGAGGGTTTATCCTATATTAAGAGAAAATTCAAATAGGGATGAAATACATATAAAAGGAAGTAATTTAAAATTAAATAGTAAAGATTTATATAACTTATTAGATAATTGTAATGAATGTATCATTATGATTGCTACATTGGGAATATATATTGAAAAAGAAATAAAAAAATATTCATATTCAGAATTAACAAAAAGTATAATAATAGATGCTTGTGCGACTACAGCAATAGAAGAAGTCTGTGATTTGATACAAAATAATATTGAAGAAAAGCTAAAAAATCAAGGTAAGTATATAACCATGAGGTATAGTCCAGGTTATGGAGATTTACCAATAGAAGTAAATAAAGAAATTATAAATCTTTTAAATTGTCAAAAAGAAATAGGACTAACTATAACAGAAAGTGGAATTATGATTCCTAGAAAATCGGTAGTAGCAATCATTGGGATAACACCAAATATAGTAAATAAAGTTAATAAATCGTGCTTAAATTGTTCAAATCAAATGACTTGTAAATATAAAAAGGGGGATGAGAATTATGGATGTAAGGGAATACATAAAAAATAATATATTAATATTTGATGGAGCTATGGGAACTATGCTTCAACAAAAGGGTTTAAAATTAGGCGAAAATCCCGAGATATTTGGATTACAAAACCCAAATAAGCTTATGGAAATACATAAATCATATTTAGATGCAGGCTCTAATGTAGTTACTACAAATACTTTTGGAGCTAATGAATTAAAATTAGATAAATTAGGATATACAGTTGAGGAAGTAGTAGATAATGCTGTTAACATGGCTAAATCTGCAATAGAAAAAACTGATAAATCTAAGCGTAGATACGTAGCATTAGATATAGGTCCAATAGGAGAAATGTTAGAACCTATGGGTACTTTGAGTTTTGATAATGCTTACGACATATTCAAAAGACAGGCTATACAAGGCGAAAAGTCAGGTGCGGATCTTATTATAATAGAAACTATGATGGATCTATATGAAGCTAAAGCAGCTGTTCTAGCCGTAAAAGAAAATACTAGGTTGCCTGTATTTTGTACAATGACATTTGATGAAAATGGAAGAAGTTTCACTGGATGTATGCCAGAGAGTATGATTGCAACTATTCAAGGGTTAGGAGTAGATGCTATTGGGGTTAACTGTTCATTAGGTCCAAAACAATTATTACCAATAGTTAAAAAAATAGCTACTATAGCGATGATACCTGTAATAGTTCAAGCTAATGCAGGATTACCTAAGATAGTAGATGGTCAGGCTATATATGATATAGATGCAGATGAATTTTATGAAGGTGTAAAAAACTTTGTTGAAGTAGGAGCATCTATAATAGGTGGATGTTGTGGTACTAATCCAAAATTCATAAATAAAATATCACAAAATTTAAGTGAACTTAAAATAGTTAATATTGAGAAGAAGAATAGTTGTGTAGTTTGTTCTCCATCTAAGTGTATTGAAATTAAATCACCTACAGTTATAGGAGAAAGGTTAAACCCAACAGGAAGGAAACTTTTAAAAGAAGCTCTTAAAAATAGCAACTTTGATTACATAATAAACTTAGGATTAGAGCAGATAAGTGGAGGAGCTGAAATTTTAAATATTAATGTTGGTTTACCAGATATAGACGAGGCAAAGATTATGCCTAAGGTTTTAAAAGAACTACAATCAGTAATAGATACACCACTACAAGTTGACTCATCAAATATAGAAGCTCTAGAACAAGGGCTTAGATATTATAATGGTAAGACTATAGCAAACTCTATAAACGGAAAAGAAGAATCGTTAAATACTATATTACCAATAGTAAAGAAGTATGGAGCTTGTGTAGTAGGTCTTACTTTAGATGAAAATGGAATACCTAAAACGGCACAAGGAAGATTTGAAATTGCAAAGAAAATAGTAGATAAAGCAGCCTCATATGGTATAGACAAAGAAGACATATTTATAGATTGTTTATCTTTAACAGTATCAGCACAACAGCAAGAAGCTATGGCAACTTTAGAGTGTATAAAGATGGTTAAAGAAAAATTAGGTGTAAAAACTATATTAGGGGTATCTAATATATCGTTTGGAACTCCAAATAGAAAAGCTTTAAATAATACATTCTTAACATTAGCATTAGGATACGGATTAGATTTACCTATAATAAATCCTAATGAAGATAGTATGATGGAAGCTATAAATTCATTCAAAGTTATAAAAAATATAGATAAGAATTGTATTAATTATATAAATAAATATAGTGGCTTTACAAATAATAAAAAAGTTATGAAAGATAAAGAATGCAGTAGTGAGCTATCTTTGGATCAAATAGTTGAAAGAGGACTAAAAGAAGATGCAAAATATATAACATTAAATCTTCTAGAGAAACACACAGAAAATAAAATTTTAGATGAAATGTTAATACCTGCATTAGATGAAGTAGGAAGAAAATATGATAGTGGAGAGATATTCTTACCACAATTAATTCAGTCTGCAGAAGCTGTTAAAGTAGCATTAAATGTAATAAAAGAAAACTTATTAAATAAAAATGATAAATCTGTATCTAAAGGCAAAATAATAGTAGCTACTGTAAAAGGTGATATCCATGATATAGGTAAAAATATAGTTAAGATAATGCTTGAAAACTATGGCTATGATGTAATAGATTTAGGAAAAGATGTACCCATTGAATCTGTAGTTAAGGAAGCAAAAGAAAGAAATATAAAATTAATAGGCTTAAGTGCATTAATGACAACAACAGTAAATAGCATGAAGCAAACAATAGAAGCATTAAGAGATGCAAACATAGATGTAAAAGTATTTGTAGGTGGAGCAGTTCTTACAGAAGAGTACGCACAAAATATAGGAGCGGACTATTACTCTAAAGACGCGAAATCAGCAGTTGAAATAGCTAAATTAAATTTTAAATAAAGAATGAGGGGGGAAGTTTTCCTTTTATCTTTATGACAAAATATGATAAAGTTCTTGTAAAAATATGTATATATGATATTAAAATACAAAATATATAGAAAAAACTCATAAGAATGTGATAAAATAGGTAGGTGATTCTTAGGGAGGGTAAACAACGATGATTGAAAAAAGACAACCTTATGCATTAGTTTTCGGAGTATCAGTTTTTGATATATGCGGATTTACAGATAGAAATTATAGATGTAGTGATTCTAATCCTGGTAAAGTAAAGACTTCTTTTGGAGGAGTTTGTAGAAATATAGCTGAATGTATGGCGCGAGTAGGTGTTAATACAAAATTTATATCTATTCTAGGTGATGATGAAACTGGAACTAGAATGATAGAACACTCTGAAATAATGAAATATGATATGAGCGAATCTTTAATTATTAAAGGCGGCCATACACCTACATACATGGCCATTTTAGACGAACAAGGTGAAATGGTATCTGCTGTAGTAGATATGAAAATAATTGATATGTTCACTACTGAATTTATAGATTCTAAATCAGATACAATAAAAAATTCAGAGTATATGATACTAGATTCAGATAGACCGGATATAGTGGAGCATATACTAAAAACATTTAGTGGGCATACTAAATTTATATTAGACCCAGTGTCTGCAGCAAAAGCAAAAAACATAAAGCATTTAATACAACATTTTCATACAATAAAACCAAATAGATATGAAGCAGAAATAATGTGTGGATTTAAAATACACAATGATGAAGATTTAAGAAAAGCAGGACAATACTTTATAGACTTAGGAATACAAAATGTATTTATAACATTAGATGAAGATGGAATATATTATAATAATGGAACAGAAGAAGGTAAAATAAAAGCTAATGATGTTAAAGTAATTAATGTTACTGGAGCAGGCGATTCCTTTGTTGCAGGTATTGCTAATGGATATATGAATAATATAAATATGGTTGATACTGTAAAATATGCAATAGCTATGTCAACTATAACTATAGCTACAGAAGAGACTATACACCCAGATATGTGCAATAATTTAGTTGAACAATATGTGGATAATATAAATTGGACTGAAATAAATTATAGTAAATAGAAATTTACTATATAAAAAATATACAAATATATAATTAAGTTTATATGTTAATCTGAAATACATGAGATTAATTAATATAAAAAATATTTTATCGTCAACAGATGAAAAGGCTAATAGGAATTTAAATTCCTATTAGCCTTTTTACATGATAATAATAAATTATAAAATATGTATATTAATTTTAAATATGTACATAATTAAAATATAGGAGATATTTACTCCCCCTAAAATAATAAATATCTCTTAATCTCCCCCAATAAGCATCTATATCGGAAATAGGTGCTTTTTTTTATTAAAATGCCCAATTTCCATCTTTAAATATTTGTATTTCTTTGCCATCATAAGTTTTTCCAACTATATTCATATCGCTAGATCCGATCATAAAGTCAACATGAGTTAAACTTTCATTTATTCCATGTTTATCTGACTCAGCATCCTTTATATCAGCACCATTTTTAATGCATGATTTATACGCAGAACCAAGAGCAAAGTGACAAGATGCATTTTCATCATATAAAGTATTGAAGAATACTATATTAGTATCTGATATAGGTGATTTAAAAGGTACTAAAGCAACTTCTCCTAGGTAATGAGATCCTTCATCTGTATCTATAAGTTTACCTAAAGTTTCAACGCCTTTTTCAGCTGTAAAATCTACTATTTTTCCGTCTTTAAAAGTTAAAGAGAAATTATCTATAACATTACCACCATAAACAAGTGGTTTAGTACTATGAACAACACCATTAACTTTAAATTTATGAGGCATAGAGAAAACCTCTTCAGTTGGAATGTTTGCATTGAAATCTATTCCATTAGGGTCTTTAGAAGCTCCACTTAGCCACACATGATCTTCAGGTAAATCCATAGTGATATCAGTTTTTGATGATTTAAAGTTTAAAGTTTTAAAGTTTTTTTCATTTAAGAAATTCATTCTTAATTTTAGATCTTTATTATGGTTTTTCCAAGCGTCTATTGGGTCTTGCCCATCCACTCTTGAACATTTGAATATTGCATCCCATAGCTTATCAACCGCTTCTTTTGAAGATATGTCAGGGAAAACTTTCTGAGCCCAAGCTTCAGTTGGAACAGATACTATGCTCCATTTACACTTATCAGATAAAGTATAAGATCTCCATTCTTTTAAAGCCATAGCAGAAGCTTTTTGGAAAGTAGCTACTCTTTGAGGATCTACATTTTTTAATAAATCTGGATTTTGAGCATAAACAGTCAAGAATGCTCCACCCTCTTTTGCTATGTCTACATATTGCTCAGCTGTCCATTTTGGGAATTCGTTAAATGTTTCTTCTGGAGCATTTAAATACTTTAATAAGGTACTTTCTTCATCTGACCATTCTATATGTACATTTTTAGCACCGCATTTGTAAGCATGTACTAAAACTTTTCTTACAAAAGGAGCACACTCTATTGGTGATCTAACAAGTAAAGTTTGACCAGGTTGAATGTTAACCCCAACTTTAACTGATAGTTCAGCATATTTGTCTAAATTTCTTTCAAGTTCCATAAATATAACCTCCTAAAATTATTTCAAATTAGTTATTTTTTAATTCTAATTATATTTTAATACATAAATGATATAAAAATACTAAAAAAATAAAATTAATAGATAATTTTTCCAATAAAATTAATATATTTTTACTGGAAAAGTGTACAAAAAATCTAAAAAAAACTTATAATATAATATATATATTTATCAAATTATTAATAAATATATTGTTTTTAGATATAAATTAAATTGTAAATTAGTATAATTAGAAATATTAACTATATTAGTGAAGAGAATTTTTTATATACAGATGCAATTAATTAGGAGGACGTAGATGGAGTTATATGATGCTATTTTTTATAGAAGGACTATAAGAGATTACTCTAACAAAAATATAAATTCACCTTTGATGAAAGAAGTAAAAAAAATATGTAGTGATATAACTTATCTAAATGAAGATTTAAGAATTAAGGCTCATGTTGTGGAAAGAGGACATTTAATTCATTTCTTGATGGGAAAAAAGTGCAAAGTAAAAGCACCACATTATATAGTAGTAACATCAAACAAGGGTGAAGATTACTTACAAAATATTGGATTCGCAATGGAAAAGGTAGTATTACAGTTAACTACTTTAGGATTGGGAACGTGTTGGTTGGATAGTAATTTAAAAAGAGAAGATATTACGGAGTTTGTAAGCCTTGATAATGAAGAAAGAGAGTATGGTAGTTTACATGAGTGCAAAGATACATGTGAGAGCGAAGATATAGGAGAAAGTGAAGAAGAGAATTTTGAAAATCCATGTGTTGTAATAGCTTTTGGATATGCTAAGAAGGAAGAGCAATTATTTAAATCAATAAATACTGGAAAAGATAGAAAAAACATAAAACATATATCTAAAAAAATGGATAAAAAATGGACAAAAATAATAAATGCAGTAAGGCAATCACCCTCTATAAAAAACTGCCAACCTTGGATGTTCTATAATTCTAAAGATGGAATTCATATATATGAAGAAAAACAAAAAAAATCCTTAGAAAATATGAGCAAGGTAAGCATGGGTATTGCATTAAGACACTTTGATATGGCTTGTAAAAAATATGAGATTGCTGTAATGTATAATAAAATTGAGGGAAAAAGAAAGATAGGAAAAGAATATTATATAAGCATATTAGAAAAATAATAAATTATATTTAATATAAATCGTCAAAAGAATAGTTGACATAGAAGGTAATAAATGCAATAATTGTATACAAGATGAAGCTTTAAAGTATCCCAGAGAGGATATGAAGCGATTGAATTGAAAATTAAGTTCCTTGAAAGTAGTCCAGAGAGGCTAAAAAGGTTAAATATAAAATGATTATTTAAATTTGTATTTATAACCTCTAGCTGGATTAGTTAGAGGTTTTTTATATTAAAAATAATAAAAATAAAAAATAATAAAGTCTTTTAAACTAGTCCAGAGAGGCTGGGAAAGATATCTCATAGCTAAAGTAGAACTATAAAAGCTATGCATAGATAAAATCCTTATACCTCTATTGGTGTAAGGATTTTTTTGTTAGGGCTTTATTAAAAAGGAGAATTCAACATGATAAATGGAAAAGAAAAATTAATAGTTGCAATTGATACTAATGAATTTGATAAAGCTAAAGAATTAATAGATAAACTAGAAAATAGTGTAGATATATTTAAAGTTGGACTAGAACAATATGTTGCAACTAGGGGAAAAACAGTAGACTACTTAAAAGAAAAAGGAAAGAAAATATTCTTAGATCTTAAGTTCCATGATATACCAAATACTATGGAAAGTGCAGTAAGAGCAGCGGTAAGAGATAACGTATGGTTAATGACAATACATGTATCAGACATGGAAGGTATGAGAAGATGTGCAATAGCTGTTAAAGAAGAATCAGAAAAATTAAATATAGAAAAGCCAATCATAGTAGGTGTTACAGTTTTAACATCATTAAGCAACCAAGATTTACAAGATATAGGATGTAACATGACTACAGAAGAATTAGCTATAAAGCGAGCTAAATTAGCTAAAGAATCAGGAATAGATGGAATTGTTTGTTCAGCCCAAGAAGTAGATAAGATAGTAGAAGCATGTGGGAAAGATTTTATAACAGTGTGTCCAGGAATAAGACCAGCTACAGCAGAAGTAGGAGATCAAAAAAGAGTTGTTACTCCAGCAGATGCAATAAATAAAGGTGCACATTACTTAGTAGTTGGAAGACCTATAACTCAAGCTGAAAATCCAAGTGAATCAGCAATGAGCATAGTAAATCAAATAGAAAATGCTTAGGAGGTAAGGTAAATGAAGGGGAAATTAATATTACAAGATGGAACAATATTTGAAGGAAAAGCCTTTGGATATTTAAAGGACAGTATAGGTGAAGTGGTATTCAATACTTCTATGATAGGATATGGAGAAGTACTAACTGATCCTTCATATTATGGACAAATAGTAACAATGACTTACCCTCTTATAGGGAATTATGGTATAAATTTAGAAGATGTAGAATCAACAGGAGTCCATGTAAAAGGATTTATAGTAAGAGAAAAAAGTGATACTCCAAACAACTTTAGATGTGAAATGGATTTAGATACATATCTAAAACAAAATAAGGTTATAGGACTTGAAGGTATAGATACAAGAGCCTTAACTAAAATATTAAGAAATAATGGAACTATGAAAGGTATAATAACTTTAGAAAATGCTTCATTAGAAGATGTTCAAGCTAAATTAGATAGTTTCTCAAATACAACCGCTGTAAAAACAGTAACTAGAAAAGAAGTAGAACACATAAGTGGAGATGGGTCTAAGGTAGCTGTTATGGACTTTGGAGTTAAGCAAAATATATTAAGATCATTTGCTAATCGAGGATGTGATATAACTGTATTCCCTGCAACAACTAAGCCAGAAGAAATACTAGCAATAAACCCAGATTTAATATTCTTATCTAACGGACCTGGAGACCCAGAAGATTTAGAAGATGTTATAAAAAACATAAAAGAATTAATTGGGAAGAAGCCTATAGTTGGAATTTGTCTAGGACATCAACTTTTAGCCTTAACATTAGGTGGAAAAACATCTAAGTTAAAATTCGGCCATAGAGGTGGAAATCATCCAGTTAAAGATTTAGAACAAAATAAAGTGTTCATAACGTCTCAAAATCATGGATACTATGTTTCTGAAATGCCAGAAAACATGGAAGTAACTCATATAAACTTAAATGATAATACTGTAGAAGGAATGAGACATACGGGGTTGCCTATATATAGTGTGCAGTATCATCCAGAAGCTTGTCCAGGGCCAAAGGACAATGATTATATATTTGACAAGTTTTTAGAATTAGTATAAATCATAAATCATTTAGATAAGGAGAAAAAATTATGCCTAAAATAGATAGTATAAAAAAGACGTTAGTATTAGGTTCAGGACCTATAATTATAGGACAAGCAGCAGAGTTTGATTACTCTGGGACTCAAGCTTGTCAAGCTTTAAAAGAAGAGGGAATAGAAGTTGTATTAATAAACAGTAACCCAGCTACAATCATGACTGATAGAGAAGTAGCGGATAAAATATATATAGAACCATTAACAATAGAATTTATAGAAAAGATAATAGAAAAGGAAAGACCAGATAGCTTGCTTGCAGGAATGGGTGGGCAAACAGGACTTAACCTAGCAGTTGAATTACATGATGCTGGGATATTAGAAAAGTATAATGTAGAAGTAATAGGTACTTCTATAGAATCTATAAAAAAAGGTGAAGATAGAGATACTTTTAGAGATGTAATGAGAGAAATTAATCAACCAGTTGTAATCAGTGATATAGTAACTGATATAGAAAGTGGATTAGAGTTTGCAGAAGAAATAGGATATCCAGTAGTTGTTAGACCTGCCTATACATTAGGTGGAACTGGTGGAGGTATAGCTGAAACAGAAGAGGAATTAATAGAAATACTTACTCAAGGCTTACAATTAAGTCCAGTTAAGCAAGTATTACTAGAAAAAAGTATAAAAGGTTGGAAAGAAATAGAATATGAAGTAATGAGAGATGGTAATGGAAACTGTATAACTGTATGTAATATGGAAAATATAGATCCAGTTGGAGTTCATACAGGAGATAGTATAGTTGTAGCGCCTAGCCAGACTTTAAGTGATAAAGAATACCAAATGCTTAGAACAGCATCTATAGATATAATAAATGCAATAGAAGTTAAGGGTGGATGTAACGTACAGATAGCATTAAATCCACATAGTTTAGAATATGCAATAATAGAAATAAACCCAAGAGTTAGTAGATCTTCAGCATTGGCATCAAAGGCTACGGGGTATCCAATAGCTAAAGTTGCAGCTAAGATAGCTTTAGGATATACATTAGATGAAATACAAAATGCAGTTACAAAGAAAACTTATGCGTGTTTCGAGCCTACATTAGATTATGTAGTAGTTAAAATACCAAAGTGGCCATTTGATAAATTCAAGCAAGCTAATAGAAAATTAGGAACAAAGATGATGGCAACAGGAGAAATAATGAGTATAGGAAGCAACTTTGAAGCAGCTATACTTAAAGGAATAAGATCTCTTGAAATAGGAAAATACTCTTTAGTTCATGCACCATCAGAAGAAAAGAGCATAGAAGCTTTAAAGAAAAGCATAGTAGTTCCTGATGACGAAAGATTATTTGACTTAACTGAAATGATAAGAAGAGGTTACAAATTAGAAATGATAGAACAAATCACTGGAGTAGATAAGTGGTTTATAAATAAATTCAAGTGGATAGTAGAACAAGAAGAAACATTAAAAGAAATGAAGATAGAAGACTTAAATAAAGATTATCTATTACAATTAAAGAAAAAAGGATTCTCTGATAAAGGTATAGCTGATTTAATGAAAATAAGTCCAGAAAGACTATGCGAATTAAGAAAGTTATACAACATACAACCAGCTTATAAAATGGTTGATACTTGTGGGGGAGAATTTGATGCATTATCTCCATACTATTACTCTACATATGAGCAATATGATGAAGTAGTAGTAAGTGATAGAAAAAAAGTTATAGTTCTAGGATCTGGACCAATAAGAATAGGTCAAGGTATAGAATTTGACTATTGCTCAGTACACTGTGTAAAATCATTAAGAAAGATGGGAATAGAAACTATAATAGTTAACAATAACCCAGAAACAGTAAGTACAGACTTTGATACATCAGATAAATTATACTTCGAGCCATTAACAGAAGAAGAGGTCTTAAATATAATAGAGAAAGAAAATCCAGATGGAGTTATACTTCAATTTGGTGGTCAAACAGCTATAAAACTAGCTAAATTCTTAGATGAAAAGAAAATAAAAATATTAGGAACTGATTTTGTTGATATAGATGCCGCAGAAGATAGAGAAAAATTCGAAGAGTTACTAGAAAAATTAGATATAAAAAGACCTAAAGGAAAAGCTATATGGTCAGTTGAAGAAGGTATACAAGAAGCTAAAAAGTTAGGTTACCCAGTACTAGTTAGACCATCTTATGTACTTGGTGGTCAAGGGATGGAAATAACTTATGATGAAAATAAATTAGCTAGATACTTAGAAGGTGCCTTCCAAAGAGATAGTAAAAACCCAGTACTTATAGATATGTACTTAGTAGGTAGAGAAATAGAAGTAGATGCTATATGTGATGGGAAGGATATATTAATACCAGGGATAATGGAACACTTAGAAAGAGCGGGAGTTCACTCTGGAGATAGTATAACAATGTATCCAAGTCAAAACATAAGTGATGAAATAAAAGCCAAAATAGTAGATTATACTAAAAAAATAGCATTAGAATTAAACGTACTTGGGATGGTTAATATACAATTTATAGAATTCAAAGATGAATTATATATAATAGAAGTTAACCCAAGAGCAAGTAGAACAGTACCATATATAAGTAAGGTAAGTAATGTACCTATAATAGATTTAGCAACTAGATGTATGCTAGGTGAAAAGTTAGTAGATTTAGGATATGGAATAGGTGTATATAAAGAACCTAAGTTAGTATCAGTAAAAGTGCCGGTATTCTCTATGTCAAAACTTGCTAGAGTAGATATAAGTTTAGGGCCTGAAATGAAATCTACTGGAGAAGTATTAGGTATAGGTGAAAATTTAGAAGAAGCATTATGCAAAGGGTTTATAGCAGCAGGTAAAAGTATGTCTGATAAAAAAGGTGTAGTATTAGCTACTGTAAATAACTATGATAAAGAAGAATTTATTGAAATAGCAAAAGATATGAATGAATTAGGATATACTTTCATAGCTACAGAAGGAACAGCAAATGCTTTAAGAGTAAATGGAATAAAAGCTGATATAGTTAATAGGGTAGAAGAATCTAGACCTAATATACTAGATGCTATAAGAAATAAAGAAGTAGATATAGTAATAAATACAGCGACTAAAGGAAATGATTCTACAAGAGATGGATTTAAGATAAGAAGAACTGCAATAGAGTTCTCAACAGAAGTAATGACATCATTAGATACATTAAGAGCTTTAGTAGGAGTTAAGAAGAAGAAAATAATAAACGCTGGATTAGAAGTTTATAATATAGCTGAACAATAAAAATAAAAGAGGATAAATTCACGATAACGTCATAGCCGTCAACTTAAGAAGTCATATTTTCTAATTATGATATAATTTAAAATCATAACTAGAAAGTAGGACTTAGATTTATGCACAAAAGAATCAAACATTTAATTAAAAATATAAAATACG
>NZ_JBXKIW010000044.1:0-64535 GCF_056995035.1 Romboutsia sp.
ATTTTATGACTTTTTTTATAATATCTATTTAATAAGTTTATTACAGTTCTAAATGAATTATATTTGAATGTAATTATATCATCCGATTTAAAATATTTTTCTTGATCTATATATTTTATAATATTAGTTGTTGCATGAACGTAGTCATTTATTAATTTTATATTTATACTATTTGATATAGAACTTTCTCTTTGCCTATAGTTGTATAATATTTGATTTACAAAGGTCACTTTTTCACAATTATATATGTGTTTAAATACTGGATAAAAGTCTTCTATATATCTATCTTTTTCAAATTGTAATGGGTTATATTCTAGATTTTCTCTTTTGATAAGTTTGTCACATACATATCCTCCTATTTTTAAATTTATCATAAGATTTGCAATTTCTTTTCCTTTATATATTTTATCTTTATATTGTTCATATTTTTTCTCTTCATTTAGTTTTGCTGAGTCTTTGTCATATACTTTTTTATGTCCCATTATGACTACGTCTGAATTAGTTTTTATTGCTTGGTTGTAAAGTATTTCTGTGCAATTTTTTTCTATGTAATCATCACTATCTAAAAACATTATATATTGTCCTTTAGCTTTTTTTATTCCTATGTTTCTTGAGGCTGATAAACCTTGGTTTTCTTGATTTATATATACTATATTTTTATATTTATTCTTATATTCATTTATTATATTTTCTGAATTATCACTAGATCCATCATTTATTATTATTGCTTCTATGTTTTTATGTGTTTGATTAAATACACTGTCTAGACATTGATTTATGTAGTTTTCCATATTATACACAGGTATTATTATACTTATATCTATATTCATGACTACCCCCAATCTTAATATGTTTTATTTATATTAATATTTTAAGTGCCTCTATGTAATTTATAATTACTCTTTCTTCATTTGGATTTAATTTTAAATTTATTGCATATTCATATATAATTTCATATAAGTATATGATTAGCATATCTTTTCTTATGTTTTTATCAATTTTATTTCTTATTTCAAATTCATCTATATAGTTATTATTTATAAGTACATTTTTTAGTAACCTTTCTTTATTTTTTCTTTTGTTTATTAAATTTTCATTTAATATATAATGAAATAAATCATGATAAATTGGATACTGCTTTGAGCTTTCAAAGTCATAAATAAATAGTGTATCTTTATGATTTTTTATATTTGGATCATAAAAATCTCCATGGGCATAGCTATATTGAATTGTTTTTAGGTTTATTACTTTTAATAATTGTTTTGCTAGCGATATTATTTCTTCATTATTGATTTTTTCCTCTATGTTAACTATGTGCTCATAAATTTCACTTTCTTCTAGATTATGGCTTTTATTAGTTTTTTTATATAATTCACTTAAAAACTCAATATGCTTCATACTTATATTACCATTGTCCTCTTTCAAGTCTTTTTCAGTGCTTTGTATAAACATTTTATTATTTTCATCAAATAAGATTAACTTAGGTATTTTTGCAGACTCTAACTGCAAGCTATTTAAATAGTTTAAGTTGTCAACTTCTTTACATATTTGCTTAGCGTATATATTTGACTTCGCAACTTTTGCATAGCCAATGGTGTTGCCAACTTTATCAAATAGCTGTAGTGTAAATCTTTTACTTATATTTTCCATTCCAATATAAATACTACTATAAGCATAATTCTCTAGCTTCTTTAACTGATTCAATATTTTTTTATCTAAAGTTACTTTTATAATTTCTTTGTAAAAAATTTTAGTGTTGATAGATTTTACTAAAGTAATTACCATCTTTTTATATAAATTCATCATTAAGTTTTTATCATTATCTAGATATAGTGAATTACATATTATATTTTTATTTATTAATGGTATGTAAGTGTTTCTAAATCTAGCATAAGTTATTTTATCTATACCATCTTTATCAAAAATATTTATATTTTCCATAAGCATTCCTCCTTAAAACTAAGTCAAACATAGAATAGAGCTTAAATATAAGTTTGCACTCTATCCTACATTTTACTTTTTTATTTAAATTATATTCGCGAAACTTCTCCATATACTGTCACTACAGAATATCCATCCTACAGGTTTGTTTGAGCCTAGATTATCACTTAAGCATATTTCTCCGATCATTACGTTATTTTTTATGGTTGGTCTAACTTTACTTGCATGGCTATTACAGCTGTATATAGGTCTTACGTATCCTAAATTTAGGTATGGTTTTCTTATTTTTATTGATCCATTTTGATTTAATATTATTGAATATTTTATTGATTTTATATAGCTTGGTACTTTAAAGACTATATGATTACTAATCCATTGATTATTCACTAAAGGTGTTATATATGTTGAGTATATATATTCCTTACTTCCATCTGATTTATATCCTGATATGTCTAATACTACATCGTTTCCTTTTAAAGTATCTTTGTTGTCTGTCATTATATCTATGCCACATTGCATAAATTCACTAGTTCCTGGGTTTATAATTTTTTGGCTTAACGTTGACCATACTTCTGTTGTTAGGTTTGCTTGATTGATTGACATATTTATTATATTCTCGCTTACATTTTCAACATTCCACATCCAAGTTTTAGCTACATCCCAAAATCCAGTTCCAAATCTAAAGTTTGAGTTTCTAATTAAATTTTCACAAGATGTACTTATGTCTATTGTGTTTGATAAATCATTCCCTGCTATTGTGTAGGCACCCTTTTTTATAAGTTCTATACCATCTGTCATATGAACTGATTTTGTAGTTATTGGGTATGTTGTTTCACTATATATGCCACATTTGAAGTTTCTTATAGCTGCCTTATAGTATGAAATATCTATATTAGATAAACTTACGGAAGCTTCTCCTCCTATATAAATATTGCATGATTGTTCTGTGACAAAATTTCCACCTTGTGCAATTGTTATGTTATCTATATTAACTTGTGATGCCCATTTATTATTTACTATTTTTATTTCTGTAGGTGTTTGCCATGTTAATGTATCTTTTGTATCAAGGTAGTTATTTTCAAAATAACAATCTCTTATCGATGTATTTCCCATGTGCTCTATAATTATTGCTGTTTTTTTTGTGTTTTCAAATGTTGATTTTGATATATATAGTCCTCTTCCAATTACTCCATCTGCTGAGTGGGCATATATTGCAGTATTACCTCCATCTTGTTGTATATTTGTAAGAGGTAGTGCATTTACTTGTTCACTCATTGATTTTTGATATATTTCTATTCCATATTCTTTTACATTCATTATTGATATGTCTTTTATTTGTGCATACCATGAATTGGTCATGTATATTCCTTTGTTTACATCTGCAATTCTTACATTTTCTACTGTACATAAATAATGATAGTTTTCTAAATATATTGCTGTTTGATTTATACTTGGATTACTAAAATCTCCTAGTATTTGTAAGTTTTTTATACTAATACCTTTAGTTACATCGCTATTTAGCTGACATTTTATACCCACATCTACACTATTTTTTAATTTTATTATACTTAAAAAAGGTCCATCTCCTATTATTTGGGTTTTATCTTTTAATGTTAGTGTTTTGGAAATTATATATATTCCACTTGGTATATATATTGGCTTTTTATCTGTGGATTCTTTATTTATTGCATTTTGTATTGCTGCATAGTCATCTGTAACTCCATCACCTTTTGCACCAAAATCTTTTACATTTATATATATCATTTTATGTCGGCTCCTTTTGATATCTATTTTTGACTGCTATATTTATCTTGCACCATGAATATATAGTAAATATTTATTGCTCACTTCTAAGGAATTTACTATATACTGTTTTTCTTAATTTATTAGGTATAATCCTTACGCCTATTCTTAAAAATAGATTGGTTATAAATTCATATAAGTTGATATATTTTAATTTTAAAAATCTATTTTGAAGGCTATATTCTGATTTTATATATTTAAATCCTCCTCTTCTTTGGTATGTGTTGTCGTCACATCTTACTTTTACAAGTACTTCTGGTATGTTGATTGCTTTATATCCTTTTATGAACATTCTCACCCACAAGTCGTAGTCTTCTGTGTATAGTGAATGTTGGTAGTTTCCAGCTTCTAATACTGCTTGTTTTTTATACATTATGCTTACATGATTTAATGGGTTTCTTCGTTTTGAGTATTTTCTTATTTCACTATATTCTGTAGGAGCTTTTCTTATCTTTTCTATTTGGTCTAATGATGCTGAGAATTCACCTATATATGAACCTACAATATCTATATTTTTATTCTTTTTTAATACTTTTAATTGTTTTTCAAATCTTTGTGGTGTTGAAATATCATCTGAATCCATTCTTGCTACTATATTATATTTGCAGTTTTTTATACCTATGTTTAGAGCTTTACCTAGGCCTACATTTTCATCAAGTTGTATTATGTTAAATAAATCTTTATTATTTGTATTGTGTTTTTCTATAATATCATCTAGTTCTTTAGTTAATGGTCCATCTTTTACTAGCACTACTTCTGATGGTTTATTTGTTTGATTTAATATACTATTTAATGCTTCATCTAAAAATGCTGGTGTTTCATTTTTGTATATAGATATTAGTACTGAAAATTTCATTAACTCTCACAACCTTCTTTTAATAGTTGATATTGTGATGAATAGTTTTTTGCCATGGTTTTTGCATCTAGTTTTTTATCTATCGTTAATATGGATTCTTGTCTTAACTCTTTATAGTCTTGTTTTGTTGTATATTCAATTATATTTAGTAGATCTTTTTTATCATTTGGATTAAATATTTGATTTGTATTGTTTAAAATTTCTTCATGAGGTGGTATTTTAGATAATATACAAGGTATGCCTGTTGCTAAGGCCTCAAGTACTGAGTTTGGTAAGCCTTCTGCTAATGATGCTGAAATGTAGTAATCACTACATGTTAGATAATCTTCTACATTTTTAACTCTACCTTTAAATATTATATTTAGATTTTCTTTTGCTATTGATTTTGATGTTTCTAAAAGTTTTCCATCTCCTAGAAATAATAATATCTCATTATTATTTTTTCTAAGATTAAAGGATTCAATTATTATAGAGGTATTTTTTCTAAAATTAAATTCTCCTGTTACTATAAATATGATTTTATCCTTTGGGAGGTTTAACTTTTCTCTTATTTTATTTTTTTCATTTTCATTAGTAGGTTTAAATATTTCATCGTCTACTCCGTTTTGTATATAATCAATATCTATTCTTTTATATTGGTATAGCATATCTTTTATGCATTTTGAACATCCACATACAATATCTATCTTTTTTAATACGTTTAAATGTATTTTAGTTATTACTAATCCTATTTGATTTCCATATGCCATGGTGTAATCATAATATGGATAATTATGAAGTGTTGATATAGTCTTATATTTTTTAAATTTACTGTTTATTATATCTGCTCTAAATCCATGTGAATGTATTATTTCTATATTGTTTTCTTTTATTATTTTTAGTATATATTTCTTGGCTAATATTGTTTTCACTCTATTTAATTGTAGGTTATATATTTTACAATTTAATGCTTCAAACTCTTTTATCCTAGTATTTTCTACTTCAGGTGATAAAGATACTATATATATTTTGTATTTCTCTTTATCTATATATTTTATTAAGTTATACAATATATTAATTGGACCACATCTTTTTAAATTCGATACAATATAAAGTATTCTTATTTTATTCATTGTTTTTGTCTCCATTCTAATAAAGTATGCCATATTGCGATAAGCTTTGTATAAAAAATATGTTATATGTGATTAAAAACCAGCAGGTTAAGGTGTGAAATGTTAAATTAAGATATTTATTTTTTGTTATATTTTTGAAGTAAGATATTGTAATTATTAAGGACGTTATATATAGTTCTGATAATCTTATTGATATGACTTCACTTCTATTGAATATACAGGCTACAAATATTCCAAATACAAAAATATACAAATTTAATTCATATCTTTCAGATTTTATACTTTCAAAATCTTTTATATATACACTTATAAGTGCTATCATTAGATATAATAAAAATTTTGCATCTATACCTCTTGCCCCATAGTAAGTTGTATATATAGTAAAGCTTCTCATATATTTATTACTATAAAAATTACTTATTAAACTTAAAAATGGTTCCATCCAGTTAATAGTTGTCATTAATAATGAAATAAATAGGATTATATATAAATATTTTCTTTTTAATTTTAACTTAGATAGTGGATATATAAATATTACAACTATTGAGCTAAAGTGTATGGTTGTTGCTATAATTGAGAAAAGCATAAATTTCATAATTTTCTTTTCTACTATATAAATAGTAGAATATATGACTATTGCATAGGCCATGGCTGCTCTCATTTGACTCAAATCTCGTATATAATAAAATATACATATATATGCTAATATTGCTATAAATTCATTTTCTGTGTAGTAGGTTATATATTTATAAAAAAAATACATTGTAAGTAATGACATTATTAAAAATAAGTATATAGGATTGTTAGTAAATGCGTGTATTATTAAGTTTAATGTCCTATATCCTAATTCAAAATCTTTATTGTTATTATAATAAGAACTATTGTAAAATTTTATATATTCATTGGTATCATTACCATAAAATGAATCTATTGATGTATTTCTAAATGTCGAAAATATTACTAAGCCTATTAGTACTATTGATAATATTAATTTTCTTACTTGCCTGTTTTGTATATAATCACAAAATGAGATGATTACTACTACTATTGGTAATATGTAAAATATCAATTTATTTTCCTCGAACTTTTTACTTTATTAAATATTATTCCTATGATATTTTTTTCTTGTATATTTAGTTTATTTTTTATTTTTAATAGTTGTGATATTTTCACTTTTTTGTCTGTACATATAACTATTACGCTGTCTATATATGAGGATATTATAGCAGCATCTTCATATTCATCTATAGCAGGACTATCTATTAATATATAATCATAGCTCTCTTTTAATTGATTGATTATGGTTTTTATTGCACATGAATTTAATATTTCTGAGGTTTTAGATGAAGTATCTCCTGCTAATAATACATCCATATTGTCTATATATGTTTTAACTATGCACTTTTCTATTGGTTCATGGTTTACTAAACAGTTTAATAGATTTTTGATATTTTCTATATTTAGTTGTTTATCTATATTAGGATTAATTAAATTTAAATCTATTAATAATATTTTTTTATTAAGTTTGGATAATGATATGGCTAGATTTGATACTATTAAGGTTTTTCCTTCTTTTTTGTTAAAACTTGTTAGTAATATGGTTTTTATTTTTTTATCTATATTTGAAAATTCTATATTTTTTATTATTTCTTTATATATTTCTTCAAAATTAGAGTTTATATTTGAGTTACTTGGATTGATTTTTTCTTTAGATTGGTTTTTATATTTTATCTTTGTAATTTTTCCTATTATATCTATTCCTTCTATTGATCTTATATCATTTTTGTATCTTATTTTTTTATCTAGGTATTCATAATAAAATATTGAAGTTAAACCTATAAATCCACCCATTACACAACTTACAAAAATTATAAGAGCCTTGTTTGGTGAAATAGGCTTTTTAGCTATATCTGGATTTTCAATTATTGATATACTTTGTATACTAAATATTTCATCTATTTCTTTATTAAGTGCTTTTGGTATTTCATTAGCTATTTTGTGAACTGTATTTGCTTCTTTTCCTTTTACTGATATTTTTATTATTCCTGTTTGATTAATATTTTCTATTTGAATATTATTATATAAATCATTATATGAAATATTTAATTTTAATTCTTTTATTATATTTTCTAATACATTTTTAGATTTCACTATTTCACTATAGGTTTCTCCTAGTTTACTGTTGAGTTCTATATCTGATATACTTATTAGTCTATCTTGTTGTTGTTTGTTACTATATACTATTAGTTTTACATCACTTTTATAGGTTGGAGGTATTATAAATGTAGATATTGTAACTCCTAATATGAAAAATAGCATAATACTGATTAATAATACCCATACTCTTTTTTTCAATAGGATTAAAATTTGTTTAAATTCTAAATCCATTATTAAAATTCTCCCCTCTATCCATTTGACATTTATTTTTATCTCCTTCCATAGTTTTGACTTTCGTTTATTTTTTAATAATTGCATATTAATTTAGCTATATCTAAGATATATTAAATATTATGGGTAGTTTATTCCTTTTATTTTACTTTTTTGAAGCACATATACGAAAATTATATTTATTGACAGTTTTAAAATGAATATAATTTCCTATGTACTATAAAAAAAGGCCCTTCGAAATCTAGATTTTTCAAAGTGACCCAGCGAAGAGATAAAATATAAGAATCATATTTTATCTTAATCTGTAGATCACTAAAAAATCTATCTCGAAAAAGCCTCTATTTTATAAAAAACATTATTGCATAATATACAAACGGTGCTACTAATATAACACTGTCAAATCTATCTAATATACCACCATGTCCTGGTATTAATTTTCCATAGTCTTTTATTCCAACATATCTTTTTATTGATGATGCAAATAGATCTCCAAATTGGGCTACTATACTTCCTAAACTACCTATAACTACTAGTGGTAACATTTGTAGTTTAAATATGTATGCAAATAGTATACAAGAAATTGTACTTCCTAATATACCTCCAATGCTTCCTTCTATTGTTTTTTTAGGACTTATTTTTGGGATTAGCTTATGCTTACCAAATAAATATCCACTAAAATATGCAAATGTATCTGTAGCAAAAGATATTACAAATATAAGCCATACATATGTACTTCCATAATTGAAATTATTTAATGTTAGTATTATATGGTCTAATAACGTTGCTACATAAAATATACCAAAAAAAGTTACAGCTATATCTATTATATCATTGCTAGATTTTAATAAGTATATTATTGATATTACAAATAATATAAATATTACTGCACAGGTATATCCTATATCTAGTCCATAAATATTTTTTATTAGTAAATAGCCTGTAAATATATATCCTATATTAAATATTGGACTTATACCTTTTACTTTAAACGCTTTATAAAATTCATATAAGGCAATCAAAACTACTACTGTTTGCGCTATGTATAATGGCAGTCCGCCTATTGCTATGACTATAAATAGCGGTACTAATGCTAAACCTGCAATACTTCTTGTAAGCATAAATTATTCTCCTTACTTAACTCCGCCAAACCGTCTATCTCTAGTTTGATATACATATATAGCCTTTTGAAGCTCAGCTTCATTAAAGTCTGGCCAATGTATATCTGTGAAGTAAAATTCAGAGTATGCCGCTTCCCATAGTAGGAAGTTACTTAATCTTTGTTCTCCACTTGTTCTTATTATTAAATCTGGGTCTGGAACGGACTTTGTGCTTAAATAGTTTTTTATAGTATCTTCGTTTATATGTTCTATATCTAGTTTACCACATTTTGTATCTTTTACTATATCTATTACAGCATTTTTTATATCATATCTTCCACCGTAGTTTAGTGCTAGGTTTAAATTAACACCACTATTGAATTTAGTAAGCTCATATGCTCTTTTTAATTCTTCTACACAAGCCTTTGGAAGTTTTTCGGTATCACCTATTGTTGTTATCTTTACGTTATTTTTGTGAAGTTCTCTTATTTCATTTTTAAGATATGTAGCTAATAAGTTCATTAGTGTGTCTACTTCAAGTTTAGGTCTTTTCCAGTTTTCTGTTGAAAATGCATATAAAGTTAATGTTCCTACACCTAATCTTTGACACTCTTTTAGAACTCTTCTTATATTTTCAGCTCCTGCTTTATGCCCTGCTGTTCTTGGTAGGAATTTAGATTTTGCCCATCTACCATTTCCATCCATTATTACGGCTATATGAGTAGGTACTTTATTTAAATCTATGTCATATGTATTGGTATTATTCATGCATACCCTCCAAAAACTACTCTGACCCCTATTTTAAGGAGTCAGAAAAGTATGTTATTAATAAATTTACACTATCTTCTATTTGTGATATTTTTATGACTTTAGGAACTGTTAGTTTTTCTTGGTCTTTTCTACCCTTTATAGGTGTTATAGTGTAATTTATATTTTCTTTTTTAAAAAAACTTTCTACATCATCTAAATGAAGGCCCAAAAGGTTATAATATTTTTCCAATATTATACCTCCATTATATCCTTTTCTTTAGCGATTGCTGCTGCATCTACATCTTTGATGAATTTATCAGTTATCTTTTGAACTTCGTCTTGAGCTTTCTTTAATTCATCTGCACTTATTTCGCCGTCTTTTTCCATTTTCTTTAATGCGTCGTTAGCGTCTCTTCTTTCATTTCTTAATCTTACTTTATATTCTTCAGCTACTTTATGAGCTTTTTTACCTAATTCTTTTCTTCTTTCTTCTGTTAAAGCTGGAACTGATAATCTTATAACATTTCCATCGTTAGTTGGGTTAAGTCCTAAGTCAGAGTTTCTTATAGCTTTTTCTATTTCACTCATAGCAGTTTTATCCCAAGGACTTATCATTATTGTTCTTGGTTCTGGAACTGATATTGCTCCTACTTGGCTTATTGGAGTTGGACTTCCATAGTAGTCTACTCTTATTTTGTCTAGCATTTGAGCATTTGCTCTACCAGCTCTTATAGTAGTGTATTCGTGCTTAAGTGCATCCATAGTTTTGTTCATTTTAACTTCTAATTGCTTGTGTATTTCTAATTTCATGATTTTATCCTCCTATGTTTTGTATCTTAAATTTTTAATTTTTTTGTATACTATCTAACTGTCGTTCCTATGTTTTCACCCATTACTGCTTTTATTATATTCTCTGTAGAAAGTTCAAATACCTTTATTGGGATTTGATTATCCATACATAAAGATGTAGCAGTTGAGTCCATTACTTTTAGCTCTTTTTGAAGAACTTCTATATATGTTAATTCATCAAATTTAACTGCATCTGCATGCACTTTTGGATCTTTGTCATATACTGCATCAACATTTTTAGCAAGTAATATAACTTCAGCTTCCATTTCAGCAGCACGTAGAGCTGCAGCTGTATCTGTTGAGAAGTATGGATTTCCTGTTCCTGCACCAAATATAACTACTCGTTCTTTTTCTAAATGTCTTACTGCTTTTCTTCTTATATATGGTTCTGCTATTTGTCTCATTTCTATAGCTGTTTGAACTCTAGTTTGTACATCTATGTTTTCTAGCGCATCTTGTAGAGCCAAAGAGTTCATTACTGTTGCAAGCATTCCTATGTAATCTGCTGTAGTTCTGTCCATTCCTTCTGATGTTCTTCCTCTCCAGAAGTTACCACCACCTACAACTACAGATACTTCAACGCCTACTGCTTGTATTTTTTGTATAGCTATAGCGATTTCGTTAACAACATCGTTATTTATACCGAAACCTTTATCACCAGATAATGCTTCACCACTAATTTTTAGCAGTACTCTTTTGTACATTGGGTTACTCATATTGGAAAATCCTCCTCTTTTTGAACTAAAATTTATTTGCATATATCTATATCTTTAACAATCTTTATAGATTTTAGCCTATATAGTTGTTATCTATTGTAATTAACATGCAAATTTGCATACTTTCTTCTTCGATTTAAGCTTTTTTTATAATAAAATATGGTTTTCTTAAAAAAAGAGAACACTTAAGTGTTCTCTTTTAATAATTACTTAAGTTGCTTAGCAACTTCTTCTGCAAAGTTTTCTTCTTTCTTTTCTATACCTTCTCCAACTTCGAATCTTACGACTCTAACAACTTCGATTTCTGCTCCTACTTTTTTAGCAGTTTCAGCAACTAATTGCTTTATAGTTAAATCTGGGTTCTTAACGAAAGGTTGTTCTAATAAACAAACTTCTTTTAATTGTTTTTCTAATCTTCCTTTGATCATCTTCTCAACTATGTTAGCAGGCTTTCCTTCGTTTAACGCTTGTTGAGTTAATATATCAGTTTCATGAGCTATGTAATCTTGGTCTACATCATTTCTTGAAACGTACTTAGGGTTCATAGCTGCAACTTGCATTGCTATATCTTTACCCATAGTTACAACTTGTGCATCTCTTGCAGTTGTTACCATTTCAACTAGTACACCTATTTTTCCGCCACCATGTATGTATCCAGCAACTTGTCCTTCAGTGCTTACTTTAACGAATCTTCTAACATCTAACTTTTCCCCGATTGTTGCTATTCTGTTGTTTAATACTTCAGATAAAGCTATTCCTTCAGAGTGAGTTTCTGCTAATAAGTCAGCTAAGTTTTCTTTATCAGTAGCTAAAGCCATCTTTGCAGCGTCTTTAACGAAAGTTTTGAAGTCTTCGTTTTTAGCAACGAAATCTGTTTCTGAGTTTACTTCTACTATAGAAGCAACCGTATTATCTTCATTAACTTCTATAGATACTAATCCTTCTGCAGCTATTCTGTCAGCTTTCTTAGCAGCTTTAGATAATCCCTTTTCTCTTAATACATCTATAGCTCTTTCCATGTTTCCTTCTGCTTCTACTAAAGCATTTTTACAGTCCATCATTCCAGCGCCAGTACTTTCTCTTAAATCCTTAACCATTTGTGCAGTTATAGCCATTTTGGTTACCTCCTACATATTATTAATGGTAAGGGCTTAGACCCTTACCATTCAGTTGTTATTTTTAGATTATGCTTGGTCTTCAGTTGCTTCTTCTTCATTCTTTTGTCTAGCTTCTATTACAGCAGTTGCCATAGCAGCAGTTATTAACTTAACAGCTCTTATAGCATCATCGTTACCAGGTATAGCATAGTCTAATTCTTCTGGATCACAGTTAGTATCTACTATTCCGAATACAGGGATTCCTAATCTGTGAGCTTCTTGTATAGCTATGTTTTCTTTTCTTGGGTCAACTACGAACATTGCTCCTGGTAATTCAGGCATATCTTTCATACCGTTTAAGTATTTTTCTAATTTTTCTTTTTCAGCTGTTAACTTTATAACTTCTTTTTTAGGAAGAACGTTGAATACACCTTCAGCTTCCATTTTTTCTAATTTTCTTAATTTATTTATTCTTGTTTGTATAGTTTTGTGGTTTGTTAACATTCCACCTAACCATCTTTCATTTACGTAGAACATTCCACATCTTTCAGCTTCTTCTTTTATAGCTTCTTGAGCTTGTTTCTTAGTTCCTACGAATAAAACTGGCTTTCCAGTTTCTGCTACTTCTTTCATAGCTCTGTAAGCTTCTTCAGCTTTCTTTACAGTCTTTTGTAAGTCTATTATATATATTCCGTTTCTTTCTGTGAATATATACTTAGCCATCTTAGGGTTCCATCTTCTTGTTTGGTGTCCGAAATGAACTCCAGCTTCTAATAATTGTTTCATTGATATTACTGCCATTGTATTTCCTCCTTGGTTTTATACCTCCGACATGATCATCTCCCAGAAAAACCTCCAGGGCACCTTCCTAGGATCCCAGTGTCGTGTGTGATTTATATTTTATTTTTTCACCTCTAGTAGTATATCATATTGATTTTAAAATTACAATATTTTTTATATGTTTTAGTTTTATGCTCTTTTATCTAATTTATATACAATATTCTATCTATCTAATCAGTGAATATCATTTTTATTTTTGTTTTAAAAGATGCACTATCTACATCATTAGCACTAACTATGTTTACTATTCCTAATATTTCTCCATTATTTGTGTAGTATTTTATTGCTCCAACTATATCACCTTTTTTAATTGGATAGCTTATTTCTCTAAAGGTAATTTGTGAATTTAAGTTTTCTTCTTTTCCAAGTATTGTGTAAAGTTCTTTATCTGCTATAAGCTTAACTTCTAATTCTTCTATACCTTTTATATACTTCTTACCTATTAATCTATCTTTGTCCATTACTTTACTTGTAGAGAAATTTTCTTTTCCATATCTAAGCATACCTAAAGCTGCTGATAATCTTTTTTCTTTGTGATTAGCACCTAGTGTTACTCCTATGAGTCTATGTTGCTTTTCATTTTTTTCATCTTTTTCAACTATCATAGAAAAAGATAAACAGTATCCAGCATTTCCTGTGTACCCTGTTTTTATACCATCTACATTAGGCAACATACTAAGTAGTCTAGCATTTGTGTTGTTTTTTTGAAAGTTTCTAGCAGGATTACAGTATATTTCCATATTAGTTATGCTTACTACTTCCTTTTCATAATTGTCAAACATATACTTTCCTAACTTTGCTATATCTCTTGCTGTTGATATATTTTCCTTTGGCGGTTTAGAAGGATTAGCTAAATCATATATAGGAAGTCCGTTTGGATTTACAAAATGAGTGTTTACCATTCCTATTTCTTGACATCTTTTATTCATTGCCTTCACAAATTTTTCTTCATCTCCACCTATATGTTTTGCTATTGCTAGGGCAGCATCATTTCCTGATACTATCATAAGTCCTTTCATAAGCTCTATTAATGGTACTTTTTCGCCTTCCTTTAAATGATAGCTTGATCCTCTTACCTTTGCGCTAGATTTGTCTATAGTTATTATATCGTCTTTTTTAACAACTCCACTTTCTATAGCTTCTATTGCAAGTAAAAAGGTCATCATTTTACTTAAGCTTGCTAATGGTCTTTTGGCATCTGGGTCTTTTTCATATAATACTCTGCCTGTGTCTTGATCTATAAGTATTGATGATTTTGAAAATTTATCTACATTCTTATTGTCCTTAGCATACGTAAGGTTTGGAGTTAAAAATGCAAGGATGATACTTAATATTATTAGTCTTTTTACTCCATTTCTCATTTGCTTCACCTTCCTAGATTAGTAAGTTAGTTTAAATTTTGGATTAATAAGTCTATATTAGTTTTTTCCCTTTTGACTTTATAATATATGTGTAATTATTTACTAACTAATATTGGTCGTTTTATTTTAAATTTAGATTTGATTTAAATTAAATCTAAAATAATTTAATTTAATAATGATAGCTAATTGGTTTGATGTTATATTATCTAATATTTTACCAATAATATTATTAAGTCTTATAATTTTAATAGAATGTATATAATGTAGGAAAAATTTAATTTAGCAAATTATTAGTATTAATTTTCCCACTATGATATTATATATAAAGTAAAAAAGTCTTTAATTGAAGTTTTATCAAGGAAGACTTTTATGAAGCACATTTTACATAGTTTTAATTAAATTTAGATTTGAAATGAAAGGTAAAATATTATGAATTTTAAAGATTTAGGAATTAATGCAGATATTATAAATGTTTTAAATAAAAATGGTATAAGTAATCCTACTCCTGTCCAAGTTGAAAGTATTCCTCTTGTAAAAAGCGGTAATGATGTTATAGCACAAGCTCAAACTGGTACTGGTAAGACTTTAGCTTTCTTACTTCCTATATTTGAAAATATAGATCCATCTAAGGATTGTGTACAAGCTTTAATAGTATCTCCTACTAGAGAGTTAGCTATCCAAATTACAGAGGAAGCTAATAAGCTTAAAGAAGGTAAAAATATTGGAGTACTTGCAGCTTATGGTGGTAAGGATATTGGCTCTCAACTTAAGAAGCTTAAAAAAGATATCCATTTAATAATAGCTACTCCTGGTAGACTTATAGACCATCTTATGAGAAAGACAATAGATCTTAGTAAATTAAGTACAATAGTTTTAGATGAAGCTGATGAGATGCTTTTTATGGGATTCAAAAATGATATAGAATCTATCATGACTTTTATGCCAAAGAAACGTCAAATGTTATGTTTCTCTGCTACTATGGATTCTGCTGTAAAAAAATTAGCTTATAGATATATGAATGATCCTTCTATTGTTAGTATACAAAAGAAAGAAATCACTTTAGAAAATATAGTTCAAGAGGTTGTTGAAACTACAGATAGAAATAAGCAAGACTCTTTATGTTCTATTTTAAATGAAGATAATCCATTTATGTCAATAATCTTCTGTAGAACTAAGGTAAGAGCTGATAAGCTTGAAGAGGACCTTTATAAGAGAGGATTTAACTGTGCAAAGCTTCATAGTGATATAACTCAGTCTAAGCGTGAGAGAATAATGAAGTCATTTAGAAATGCTGAGATTCAATATTTAATTGCTACTGATGTTGCTGCTCGTGGTTTAGATGTTAGTGGAGTTAGCCATATATATAACTATGATATACCTGAAAGCGTGGAGTCTTATGTTCATCGTATAGGTAGATGTGGTAGAGCTGGAGAAAAGGGTTATACTTGTTTATTTATAGATCCTAAGAATGAAAAAATGTTAGAAGAAATAGAAAAAACTATAAAGTTAAAGATAAAAAGAAGAAATTTAGATATATAATTTAAATATATCTTGATACACAAAAGGAGGGTATATACCCTCCTTATCATTTATCAAATTATTTACCAAGGATTTGAATTTCTATAGTTCTTCTTCCCCAGTTAGAACACTCTTTGTTTGTGTTCATAAATATATCTATTTTATTACCCTTTATAGCTCCACCACAGTTATTAGCTATAAATACTTTATTAAATTGTGGTATATATACCTTTGTTCCATATGGTATTACCCTAGGATCAACTGCTATGGTTCCCCATACTGGTTTTTGTCCTGTTGATGTTGTGCTGTATCCGGTATATGCAGTGGCTACTGCATTTATAGTTTTTTTGCCTTGACTTGAAGAGTTATTATTACTACTATTATTATTATCTGAGTTGTAATTTGAATTTTGACCTAATCTTATGTATTTACTACTTGCCCAACCTTCTTTATTATTAGATAACCTTACTTTGCTCCATCCTTGGCTACTACTTAATATTGTTACTGATTTATTTTTACTTAAAGACCCTACAACACTATATTTAGTTGATGGTCCGCTTCTCACGTTTAAATTAGTTGTTGGTACTCCTGTGTTATCGGCAAATGTTTCAGTAGCTCCTAGTGTAAATATAACTGCGCTAAGTAATATACCTAGAATTGTAGTTTTCTTTATCATAAAAGCATCCCCCCATTTTCTTATTTTTCATTATTTGTTACTTGTTTGTAACTTTCTATAGTTATATAGTATCAATTTGTTTCCAGTTTGTAAACATTTTTTTGTAATTTTATTACAAAAAAGTAACATTTTAAGAAAATTGATTGAAAAAATAGCATTTTATATTTTAGTTCAATCCTAGTCATAAGCAGGGGTTAAAGGGGATAATCTATTATTTTTAAGACATCCCCTTTATTTTTAATATTTTTTATTATAATTTTATATATTGTGCTGATATGTATCCATATCCTGTTTTATATTTTATTTTATACCATCCATTTTTACTTTCAACGACCTCTACTTTAGCTCCTTTTGTTAACATTCCTATCTTTGAATAAGATGTTGCATATCCACTTCTTATATTTAAGCTTGATACATTTACTACTCCTGTTTTTATAACACTAACTATTGGTGGTTTTGCTTGTGTATTATTTATAGTTATATAACTTGCTGATATGTATCCATATCCTGTTTTATATTTTATTTTATACCATCCATTTTTACTTTCAACTACCTCTACTTTAGTTCCTTTTGTTAACGTTCCTATCTTTGAATAAGATGTTGCATTTCCACTTCTTATATTTAAGCTTGTTGCATTTACTATACCTGTTTTTATTGTTTCGCTCACTGGTGGTTTTGATTCTGGTGTTGTTGGTGGCTTTGATTCTGTACTATCTAAATTTACATAACCTGCTGATATATATCCATATCCACTATTATATTTTATCTTATGCCATCCCTCTTTACTTTCTACTATTTCTACCTTCGTTCCTTTTGATACTGATCCTATAACTGAATTAGATGTTCCATATCCACTTCTTACATTTAAACTTAAAGATGTAACTACACCTGTGTTTATTACTTTATCTATTGGTGGTTTTTCTTGTGGATCAGTTGGCTTCCCACTTAATTCAATATTCTCTTTTAAATATGTTTCTACTCCATTTGCTATAGCAGATGCTAGTTTGTCTTGGTATACTGGATCTGCTAATTTTTTACTTTCTTCTTGATTAGTTATGAATCCACTTTCAAATAATGAAGAGGGCATATTAGTCTCCCTTATAACTGCAAAGTTAGCTGATCTTACATATCTGTCTTTTGCGCCGGTTTCTTGTATTGCATTAGTGTGTATTTCATTACTATATGGCTTATACCCTATTTTATCAGTATGATAATATGTTTCTATTCCACTTGCAGATTGGTTATCTGAAGAATTTTGATGTATAGATATAAATGCATCTGCTCCATATGAATTTGCCATTTGTGCTCTTTCTGCTAAAGATATGTATACATCAGATGTCCTACTCATCTTTACTTCTATTCCTTTTTGTTTTAACTTGCTTTCAACGATCTTAGCTACTTGTAAGTTCAATTCCTCTTCTAAATGTCCATACCCACTTGCTCCATTATCAATTCCTCCATGACCTGGATCCACAAATACTTTGTAGTAGTCTCTATCTGCTGCTGTTGCTGCCATCCTAGTACTAGCAATAAGTTTAGTTTCACTACTTGATACATGAACTTCTATTATATGTACTTTTTCATTTATTTCTTTACTTAAAAATACAGTTCCTTCATTTATTGGGTGCACTACTCCATTTTCATCGATCTTAACAGTGTTATAATTTGACATTTCCCACCCTGAATCTTTTGACAAATCTAGCGTTTCACCTTTTTTTATAGATATTCCATTTTCAACTACTATATTTTCTGAATCATATTGATTAGCTATAGATAAAAATTCCGATTCTAAGTTACCTTGTGCATTGGCTATACTTACATTTGATAGTATCGGTAATGTAGATAATATACTACCTACTACTATATTTTTCACAGCTTTATTAATTTTCATTTTCAATACTTTTCCCTTCCCTATTTTTAATAAATATACAAAATACTACTTTGTATGTATATATTATACATAATTGTAGTTGATTTTCAATTTCACTACTATATTATATCGTATTATATTGTTTTAAGTCAACTAAGGTAAGTTAATGTATTTTCCTAATTTATATATAAGCTTCCTGTATATTTTAAAATTTATTTTTAGTTACATGTTCAAATTAAAAATAGCATCACCTTAATTTGGCGATGCTATCTTTTTCTATGTTATATTTTAGAAATTATTTATTTTGTTATTAATTGTAATTCTACTGGTATAAACTTTTCAACTTTTTCTTTATTTATTACTTTTATAGCAGTTTCTATTCCTAAAGATCCTATTAAGTCTGGTTGTTGAGCTACAGTTGCAGCCATTTTTCCTTCTTTAACAGCTTTTACAGCGTCATCAGTAGCGTCAAACCCTACTATTAATACATCAGTCATTCCTGCATCTGCTAAAGCTTTTTGAGCTCCTAAAGCCATTTCATCATTTTGTGCAAATACAGCTTTTATATCTTTATTACCTTGTAATATATTTTCCATTACAGATAATCCTTTTGTTCTATCAAAATCAGCAGCTTGTTTAGATACTACTTTTAATCCACTTCCCTTTATACCTTCTTCAAATCCTTGCCCTCTATCTCTAGCTGCAGAAGATCCTGCTATTCCTTCAAGTTCTACTATATTACCTTTTCCACCTAATTGCTCAACTAAATATTGTCCTGCCATTTTTCCACCAGCTATGTTGTCTGATGCTATGTGTGTTTCAACTTTACCACCATTAGCAGCTCTATCTAAAGTAACTACAGGTATAGATGCACCATTTGCTATTTGAACTGATGCAGCTGCTGCATCTGAATCAACTGGGTTTAGTAATATTAAAGAAACACCTTTAGTAGTTATATCTTCCATATTAGATACTTCTTTTGCTGGGTCATTTTGAGAATCTAATACTATTAATTCATATCCTAATTCTTTTGCTTTTTTCTCTGCACCGTCTTTTAATGTAACAAAGAATGGATTGTTTAAAGTCGATACTATTAATCCAATTTTTTTACTTCCAGCACTATCTTTTCCTGCACCATCTTTTGATGCACATCCTGTCAGTATTCCTAATGATAAAGTTAATGCCATTAACATTGAAATTATTTTTTTCATTTTTTAATTTCTCCTTTTGATATTATAATTTTAATTAATCATTTTTTCTATCTAATAGTACAGCTATTAATATAACTACACCCTTAGCTATCATTTGGAAATAAGATGACACATTCAATAAGTTAAGAGCATTACTTAATATACCTATTATAAGTGCACCTATTATTGTACCGCTTATCTTACCTTTACCACCTGCAAGTCTAGTTCCTCCAAGAACAACTGCTGCTATAGCATCTAATTCATATCCACTACCTGCATTTGGTTGTGCCGAAAATAATCTCGCTGTTATTATAATTCCTGCTATTGCTGATAATATACCACTTATTGTGTATACAAATATTTTTATTTTATCAGTATTAAGTCCTGATAACTTAGTTGCTTCTTCATTTCCACCAAGAGCATAAGTATGTCTACCTATTTTAGTTTGATGTAATATATAGTAACATATTAAAAATACTACTATCATTATTATAACTGGAGTAGGTATACCAAGCATTGTTCCTCCACCTATCTTACCAAAAGCCATTGCTCCTTCACTAACCCCTACAGATATTGGCTTACCATCAGTAAATACTAATGTAGCACCTCTAAGGACTGTCATTGTTGCTAGTGTAGCTATGAATGGTTGTAACTTTCCTTTACTTATTATAATACCGTTTAATAAACCTACACCTGCACCAATTGTTAAAGTTAAAATTACCGTAACTATCATACTTTGACCAGATGCTAAACAACTTGCTGCTACAGCTCCACTAAATGCAAGTATTGATCCAACAGATAAATCTATTCCTCCAGTTAATATAACAAATGTCATACCTGCTGCTATAACTGCATTTATAGAAGTTTGTCTAAATACATTTAAAAGGTTTGTTACTGTGAAAAATGAAGGGCTAAGTATTGCTACTACAATTACTAATCCTAAAAGTCCTACAAGTGATTTATATTCTATAAGTAAATCCTTGATATTTATATTTTTATTTCCAGCTGATACCTTACTCATTTTATACCTCCTCAGTGTTAACTGCGCTTTTTAATATTTTTTCTTGGCTTGCTTCTTCTCTATCAAATTCTCCTGTTAATTTACCTTCACTAAGTACTAATATTCTATCACTCATACCTAGTATCTCAGGCATTTCAGAAGATATCATAATTATTGCTTTACCTTCTTTTTTCAATTCATTTATAAGGTCATATATTTCCTTTTTAGCACCTACATCTACTCCTCTAGTAGGTTCATCAAGTATTAACACATCAGGGTTTGTCATAAGCGCTTTTGCTATAGCAACTTTTTGCTGATTACCACCACTTAAATTCTTTATTATTTGATTCTCACTAGGAGTTTTTATATTCATCTTTTTTATATAATTTTTAACTTGATCTAATTCTTTTTGCTTATTAACTTTAAATGTAGATGAAACTTTATCAAGAGAAGATATACTCATATTTTCCTTTACAGATAAACCAAGTATTAACCCATCTCCTTTTCTATCTTCAGATACATATGCAATACCATTTTTAAGTCCATCTTTAGCAGATTTATTTTCAACTTTCTTTCCTTTTACATAAATCTCTCCACTTTGCTTCTTTAAGTATCCATATATAGTTTTACCAAGTTCTGTTCTACCCGCACCCATAAGTCCTGCTATACCTACTATTTCTCCACCAGCTACATTAAAAGATATATCATTTACATATTGATTTTTTAGGTTTTTAACTTCTAGAGCTATATCTTTTTTATTTGCTTCTATTTTTGGAAATTGATCAGTTAACTTTCTTCCAACCATCATTTCTATCATTTTATCTTCATTTATGTTTTCTATTTTTTCATAGCCAACATATTTACCATCTCTTATTACTGTTATAGCCTCACATATTTCAAATATTTCTTTTAATCTATGTGATATATAAACTATAGACTTTCCTTCATTTTTAAGTTCATTTATAACCTTAAATAAACTTTTAGTTTCTTTGTCTGTTAAAGCATCCGTCGGTTCATCCATTATTATTATTTGAGCATTTAAAGACAATGCTTTAGCTATTTCAACCATCTGTTGTTGGCCTATACTTAAACTTCCTAATAATTCTTTTGAACTACTTTTTACGTTTAATTTTTTTAAAAGCTTGTCTGAATCTTCATGTAATTTAGTCCAATTTATTTTACCAAAAGATCCTTTTGGTTCTCTTCCTAAGAATATATTTTCACCTATAGTAAGATCATGTATTAAGTTTAACTCTTGATGTATTATAGCTATTCCTTTTTCTTGAGCATCTTTTGGACCTTTTATATCTTCTAATTTACCTTTATAATAAATTTCTCCACCATCTTTTTTATAAACTCCACTTAGTACTTTCATAAGTGTAGATTTTCCAGCTCCATTTTCCCCCATTATAGCCATTACTGACCCTTCATATAAATCTAAATTTACTCCATCTAAAGCTTTAACCCCTGGAAATTCTTTTACTATATTTGTCATTTTTAGAATAGGTTTGTTCATCTAAAATACCACTCCTGACTTTAGGATTATATTTGCGTATGGGCTACATTCGCCACTTCTTACCACTGCTTTGCTCTCTTTTGTTAAGTTTTTAAATTCTTCGTGAGATACTTCGCTTATTTTTATGTTTTCAAATCTTTTTAATATTTCTTTATACATGATTTTGTTTTTTTCTTTTATTTCACTTGCTATTATGATTTCTTCTACACATAGTTCTTCTAGTATTGTGTCTAGTGTTTCTAAAAATGTTGGTACTCCATATTTTAATGCTAAATCTATTCTAGATACATTTTCTGGTATAGGTAGTCCGCAGTCTCCTATTGTTAAGCTATCTGTATGTCCCATTTTTGATATTGTATATGATATTTCACTATTTATTAATTTTGTCTTTTTCATGTATTTACCCCCTGAAGTTTTCTACATCTTTTAATGTTGGTAGCGAACTTTGTGCTCCTTCTTTCATAACAGAAAGTGCTCCTACTTTTGATGCAAAGTCCATTGCGAATTCTACATCTTTATCCTGTGCAAATGCTACGGCTAATGCTCCTGTGTAGCTATCTCCTGCTGCTGTTGTATCTACTGCTTGTACTTTGTATACACTTTGGAATATACTTTTTTCTTTATTTATATATAAGCTTCCTTTTGAACCTAATGTTACTATAAGTTCTTTTACACCTTTTTCTATCATCTTTTGTGCTGCTTTTTGTATATCTTCTTCACACTTTATTTCTACACCACTTATTATTTCAAGTTCTGTTTCATTTGGTGTTAATAAATCAACATTTTCTATTAACTCATCTTGTAGTGCTACTGCCGGTGCTGGGTTTAATATTGTGTATTTTCCTAATTCTTTTGCTTTTTTTAGTGCATACTTTATAGTATCAATTGGTGTTTCAAGTTGTACTACTACTATGTCACTATTTATTATTGCTTCTATATTATTATCTATATCATCAGATGTTAATTTGAAGTTCGCTCCCGGTGCTACCACTATACAGTTTTCCGCATTTTTATCTACTGTTATAAGTGCTACTCCACTTGGTCCTTCTTCTACTTTTATATAATCTGTATTTACATTGTCATTTTTAAGTGCATTTATTAAAGTTTGTCCAAATCCATCATTTCCAACTTTACCTATCATAGATACATTTCCATTTAGTCTTGCCATTGCAACTGCTTGATTAGCACCTTTTCCGCCTGGTACTTCTTTGAAGTTTTCTCCTATTAAAGTTTGTCCACCTTTAGGCATTGTGTGTACTTTTACTACTAAATCCATATTTAAACTACCTATAACACATATATTTTTCAAAGTAATACCTCCTATATAAGTATAATCTATATTAATTGTTTTATTTTATTATCAATTTTACTTTTTATAGAATATCACATTCATTTATTCAGTGCAACACATTTATTAATTAAAACTTATATTTTTACACAAAAACTTATATTTTTACACAAAATACCCATTATAAAAATTTAATTTTATAATGGGTATTTTTTTATATACTCTGAATTTATACTTTTCATCACTGTGTTTCGCCCTTCATCTTTTGCCATATATAAAGCTTCATCTGCTTCATTTATCAATACATCGTAATCATCACGGCTATTTATATCACCACAACTTACTCCTATACTTACTGTTATTTTATCACTTATTTGTGAATACTTATGTTCTATACTAAGCTTATTTATATTTTTTATTATATTATATGGTAAGTTTTCTATATAATCTTTATCTTTACTGTATGATATTATCAAAAACTCTTCGCCTCCATAACGTATCACTTTATCATTACACTCATTACAACTATTTTTTATGCATTTTGCTATACTTATTAAAATTGAGTCACCTTTTATATGTCCATAATTATCATTATAATTTTTAAAATAATCTATATCTATCATTAATATATTTATGTTTTTTAATCCCACATTATTTTTTATAATATCCTTTAAATAACCTCTATTAAACAATTTTGTTAAAGGATCCTTGTATGATTCTTCTTTTATCATTGCATTGTACATGTGTAAGTTTCTTATTTCTTCTTCTTTATAGATTTGCTCAAACTCTTTTTGTAAATTTTCATATTTAATAAAGCAGTGTTCTTTTACAACATCTCTAAAAATGCTTTCACATATTTTATAGTTTTTTAGAGCTTCTTCATAATCTCCTTTATACTCATATACTTTTGCTAAAGAATAGTATGCATTTTTTTCATAATTTTCTCCCCAATTTTTACTCATTTCTATACTTTTTTTATAATAATCTATACTTTTATCATATTCCCTTAGTTTGAAGTATAAATCTCCAATAACAGTATTTATATTACAATCAAAATGAGTGTATCTAAAGTTAGCTATATTTTTTTTATACCTTTCATTAGCATTTAAAGCATAA
Organism: Romboutsia sp.; assembly: GCF_056995035.1. Taxonomy (NCBI): domain Bacteria; kingdom Bacillati; phylum Bacillota; class Clostridia; order Peptostreptococcales; family Peptostreptococcaceae; genus Romboutsia; species Romboutsia sp. Next base: position 24,985 of record NZ_JBXKIW010000044.1, read on the forward strand.
TTAAGGCCTTTTCCTAAATTCTTATCACCTTTTGATATTAACTTAGCTTGTAAATAAATCAACATTGTTTTTGTATCTTTATCTAGAGTATTGTTTATTGATCTCATATATTCTTTCAAATAAGCTATACAATATCTTGCATCTTCTAATTTATTTTCATCTATGTATGCATCAATTAAAGCTACAGATGAAGATCCTTTTAGTTGTTTATCCATAAAGTCATACTTTGAATTATATACTAGAGGTTCTAGGTTTCTTATGGCCTCTGATGGATTCTTAATATAGTCTAAGTATATACTTCCTAAGTAATATAAAACTAATGCATTTATTTCAATTATCTTGTATTTTTTTCCTATCCTCATTGCCTCTACAAAGTACTGCATAGAGGAAACAGATTCCTGTAAAAAACATATATATGTTACACCAATAACTACATAATAATACCCATGTTCTTTATCTTCCCAAAGTTCCATTAAGCTTAATATTTTATTTATATATTCTTTGAGTATATTTTTATTTTTTTCCCTCACTCTTATAGATAACATTCTTTGAGTATATGCTAATGTTATTTGTGCTATATTATTTTCTTCTTGAAATAATTTTATTGCTTTTATAAAATACTTTCTTGAAACTGCATAATTATCTATCTTAAAATTTATGACACTTAATCTAGAATAGTTTTTTCCTTGCCATAATTTATTATTTAATTTATTAGCCATTTGTAAGCTTTTTTCACAATAATTTATACTTTCATTTATTTTACATTTAAGACTGCTCTGAAGTCCTAAAAGATAGTATACTTTTGTTAATTCTAAATAATTTTTATTTTTTTCTAGTTTATCAATATATTTATATGCTTGTATAATAATTGCTTCTAAATAATCTATATCCAATAATGATGTTGCTCTTATTTCGGTGTTTTTTATTATTTTTTCAATATCAAATTTCATCTAAAACCTCCCTTACGTAAAACAATGCTTATTTCATATGTATATACCTATTCCTACCACTTTTTTTAGCCACATATAAGGCCTTATCTGCATCTTCTATTAATTGATGGTAATCTTTATTTTTTGCTTTGCCAGTTGATATCCCTATACTTACTGTAATTTTAGGATTTAATTGTGACTCTTCATGTTCAATATTTAAAGCTCTGACTTTATTTAATACTTCATTAGCAAGGTTTATACTTTCTTCATATGTTGTATTTTGTATTAATAACAAAAACTCTTCCCCTCCATATCTTATAGACATATCTTTATCTTTATAACATATACTATTTAGAAGTTTTCCTATTTTGTTTAATACTTCATCACCTTTTAAGTGACCATATTTATCATTGTATTTTTTGAAATAATCTATATCTATCATTAACATAGATACAAGTCCATCATATTTATAGTTATTGCAATTTTCAACTATAAACTCATTTAAAAATCTTCTGTTTAATAATCCTGTTAATGCATCTTTATTCCTTTTATCTATTAAAATATCTTTTAAATATGTTAGTTGTGATATTTTATCTTCTTTTTCATATATGTCATACTCTTTTAATAATATTTTTGTATATTCATTATTTTGTTTTTTGAACCACTTTTCACTTAAAATCATATATTTTTTTATACTGTCAATAGATTTTTTTAAGTCTTTTAATTTTTCAAAATCCATAGATAATAACTTGTAAAATTCTATTGCAAATTTATTTTTATTTCTTTGAATGCTTTTTTGCAGACCATTATTATGCAATTCGCATGCTTTTTTATAATTACCTAACTTATAATAAATATTCCCTTCTATTCTATCTATTGATATATCTATATTTTGAAATATATTTTGAAATGTATTTTTTTCATATAAATCTCTACTTTTTTCTATGTATTTTATAGATTCTTTTATTTTATCTGATTGTACTTTACTATAATATTCTGCTTTACACATGCAAATTATCATTTTAAATTGTATATTATTTAACAAATTATTAGATATATAATTAGATTCCATAAACTCTAAGTATTTATGTGCTTTTTCAAATTCTTCTAATCTTAAATAATTACACATTAAGTTATTTGCAACAGTAATTTTATATACAGAATTGATATTTTCATATTTGTTGTCATTTAAAATCGGTTTAAGATAGCTTATTGATTCCAAATCATTTTCTAATGATGTATAACTTAATCCTAGAAATATTCTATTTCTTATTTCTAAGTCTAATTGAGAAGTTTTTATAGCTAAATCTAAGGATTGCGATAAATAAAATATAGCTACTACTGTATTATCAAATATATTTAAATAAACCTTCGCTATATCACAGTAATATTTAGCAATATATTTCAAATTATTTTCTTTAATAATTTTATGAACCTTATCTATATAAGGCTTTATATCTTCTTTTTTATAATTTTTATTCATTAATATTTTAACATGTCTTAAATAAAATTGTACTAACTCCTCTACATCAAAACATTCATTAAGTTTTTCTTTTGCAATGTCTTCAATTGGTACTGATATATGTTCTTCGCTATATTGAGTATGATAATTTGATACATATCCATATAATATCGCTTCATAGATTTTATCTTCTGAATTACTATTATTTAATAAATTTATTGATCTTAATAAATTATCTATAATCTGATTTTTATTTTGCATATGGTAATTTACTAACATAAGCAAAAAGTAGGATTTTGAACCTTCATAATAATTCTTATCACTCAAATTGTCTATATATTTTTCTAAATCTGATTTTATAGTTTTTATGTATTCTAATTTTATACTATATTCATCTTTTTTTCTTAAATCATCAATGTATTTTTCTATTAATTCATAATTCATCTAAATATCACCCTTTTTCAAATAGGATTGTTGACTTATATTTTATTTATACATATTATAATCTTATACCATGTGTATGTAAAAATAAATATAAATATAAATATTATTATAAAAGTTAAAGCCTTAGTGTTTATATTTTATTAACACTAAGGCTTTTATTAATTTTATTTTTTTCTACGGTTTTACTTATATCATACCTAATAACATACTTAATACTAAACTAATCATTGCAACTGCTAATATTTTTTTATTTTTTATTATTCCAACTTTTTTATTTTTTATTATTCCTATTTCATTTTCTATATTTATATTATTTTTTATATCTGCTTTTTCATACATAACTAAACTTAAATCTATTATTATATCTTGTGTGTTAGTATATTTTTCAGTTCTACTTAAAAGCTTTTTTATAATATTTATAAGTTTATCGTTTCCATTAATAGCTTTTAATTCATTCCAAATAACGCCTTTATCAATGTTTTTAAGCATCTGCTCTTCATTTTCACACTGGCTAAAAGGTAGTTTTTTAAATATAGCTTCAAATAATATAAGCCCTAATGTAAAGAAATCGCTTTCTAAATCTGTATAGTTTATGCATAATTGATGAGGAGATAAGTATTTTATTTGCATAGATGGCCTTATATTTATTCCATGATTCGCTTTTGTAGTTCCAACGTTGCAAATTTTTATGTTATGCCATTCATCTACTATTATATTACTTGGATTTAAGTCTCCATGATACATATTATATGAATCTAATGTTTCTAAAGCCTTTACTATTTGAGTAGCAATATTTACTATAGCTTCTAGATGTAGATAGTTTCCACGTATTACATTCTCTAATGCTATTCCTTCACAGTCTTCACTTACCATATAGTAAAGTGTAGTTAATTCTGTACAGTGAATCCCAACATCTATCATTTTTAATATATATGGTGAATTTACTTGATGTAGCATTGTACTTTCATCTATTAAATTAGATATAAAATTTGTACATATATTATGATTCTCTTCGATTATTTTTATTAATACTTTTTTATTGTCATAAGCATCTCTTGCTTTGTATATTTTATTTAGTTCTATATGCTCTTCACAGTTTAATAATTCATATCTATTACCTATAAAGTTCAACTAAAAGTTCCCCCTTTTTCGTCTTTATTAAAATGCACTATATCTGTAATTATATCAAGTTTTGTATTCTTTTTCTATATTTTGAAGATTCATATTTTCTAATATATTAAATTTCACTTATCTCTTATCATAAATATCCTTAAAAATCATATGGGTTGCTTAAAAAACCGTACATATTCTATATGTACGGTTTTTTATAAACTTTCTTTAATTTTATTTTGATTCATCATTTGACATTTGATTTTTATTTTTTATCATTTTCTTTGACATAGTTTTATATATTACATTTCCAAATACTGCTTTAAATTTTCCTATTTTTATATCTGGATGATAAGTATGTTTATACAGTTCACTTTCCATCCAATAATCATAATCTGGGCTTCCTTTTTCACATAAAGTTGTTGACATCGTTCTCCAAGCATTATAATAAGCTATATTTTTAAAGGTAGGAGTTTTATGTGTTGAATTTCTTAAACCTTTTACAAATCTATTTATTTCAGTATCTATTTTTTTATTGTCTTTTTCTAATATACCGTCTCTATATTTAAGAGATACTTTATATACACTCGTTATCCCCCAAAAGTTTAATACTTCTTCTAAGTAGTTTGCTATTTTCTTTTCACTTACTCCAGCTGTTGTTGTTACTATAAATGCTTTTTTAGTAAAGTATTTCGGTCTATGGAAATTATAAGACATGTGATCTATGAAATTTTTTAATATTCCCGATATTTGTAGCGAGTATACCGGTGATGTTATTATCATTGCATCACAATCTTCTATTCTTTGTGTAATATTTTGCATCACATCAAAATGAGGACATTTTTCTTCTGTTTTTAAAATACAGTTAAAACACCCTATGCACGTTCCTAGCTTCACTTTGCTTAGTTCTAATATGTCATATTCAACCTCTACTTGGTTATCTATTTTTTCTTTGACTAAATTTAATACCTTCCAAGTATTACCCCTTCTAGGACTTCCATGTATCACTAATATTTTCATATAATTCTCTCCCTATTTTTATTTATATATTAATTATACTCTTATGTTGTAGATACTAGAAAGATACAATCTATGCAATTAATATTAAATAATAGAAAATTATAAAAGGGCTTGAATTCAAGCCCTTTTGTAATGTTCTATTAATAAACATATAAATTTATTTGTTCTGCCATTGAATTGACATTATACAAGTAGCTTTAGTTTACAACTTCTATATAATCTGTATAAAATTCTTTTCCTTTTACAGATTTAGTTATAATTTCTATTAGATAATAATTATCTTCTAATTCTTCATAGTCTTTCACAAAGTAATTTCCTATAAGATCATTAAATTCACTATAAGTTAATCTTTTCTTATTTAAGTATTCATTAAGAGTGTAAAAGTCTTCTTTGGTATCGATTATTTTCACATCCTCGGTATTCACTATTTTAATCTTAATTTCTAAATTTATTACTGCTTTAATTTACTGAGTTATTGAAGGTAAATTATTTAAGTTATTATTTTCAGTTTCATCAGGTAAACTTCTTAAATATTCATTTCCCTTGTTTGTAGCCACAGCTACTCCTGCTATTTGTCCACCCTTAGCCATTTGTATACCTTCTTCTTTGCTAATTACTTGTCCATTTGATAATTCATATCCTACAACATCACCTGAGTTCTTTACGAGCTTACAGATTCTAGTTGCATCGGCATTTGGTTTTGGTACTTCTTTATTTATATTTTTAGGTAAATTTCCTATCCTGCCATCATTGTTAAATTCCATTTTTAATACCTCCTAGTTTATATTTTCATATTATTTTTTCCTTATTTTATAAATTTATTAATAAAATAAAATGTTATGTAATAAAATACAAAATCAAAAATCTATAATATTAAATTTATTTTATTATCTTTAATTATGTACTGCATTCTCCAAATTATAAACTTTTTATACCTATATTTTAACCGTTTATAATATCGTACCTATATAAACTTCTTTTATAGACATTTTTCATGTATTTTTGCCAAAATTTATAAGGATTTACTGTTGAATGATTTTAAAAGGAATTTTAATCTTAAAGGTCAATTTATTATATATAGTCTTATTAAGGAGAGTGGTGATTTGAGATTTAAAAAGCTTTTGCTTATATTAAATATATTTTTACTAGTTATTTCCACCGGATGTTGCGATATTAATACTAACTCTCAAACATATAACTCAGATATCCAAATAAAAGGTCTTTCTTTAAAAATGTCGTTAGTTCAAACAGCCTATGAAATATATAATGTGAATATCAGTAATCCTAATTATTTTAATGAGGATTTATATAAAGAAAAATCAAAAGAAGCTCATAGACACTATAAATGGCTTAAAAATACCTATTCTAATATGGATAATTCAATGAAAACTTCACTTAAAAATATATTTACATCTAAGGATGGTTGGGAATATGTAAATGCTATTGTAAATTTAAATGACGATGCTTCTATTGATGAGATAATAAGCACCTTAAATTCTGATAAATCGCTAAATTTATCTAACTTCTTAAAGAAAGATGTAGAGCTATTTTTCACTTATTTTTATGATAATTACTTTATCTCATATTTTAAAAAAAATGAAAATGAATATGATAAAAAAGCTACAGAGCTAAATCAAAAGCTATCTGAAAATGATGTTGATGTAATCAATTTTGTACAAAATTCCTCAGGTATTGATTTAGATAAAGATTATAAATCTGTTATGTATTACGATTTAAATCCAGTGGGATACCAATCCTTTGAATGTGACAATGTAATGATATCTACAATAAATTCAAATACAAGTGCACTAGACGTTATAAATATACCTTTTTATAAGTATTCTCGCCCTTTGTTTGATACTTTTACTAATAGTGAAGATTTCTTAGATATTTGTGAAAGTTTAAGATATGATAAAAAGCTTATATCTATGTATAATGATTCTTACCATGATTCTTATACTTTTAATGAGTGGTGTGGTGAAAATTTAATTTCTGGATTTTCCAAATACTTGGACTATAGGTATTGCGGCAGTACTTATGAAGCTTCTACTTATGTATATGATTTAGATTTTTATAATTATCTAAAAAAAGTAGGATTTAATCCTAATAAAACGTCTCTAAAGAATGTTAGTATCGACTTTTATAAAAGTATGATAAATTCTTGATATATATCTAAAATATATAATAATATTATTATCAAAAGTTAATGTATTATATACCCCTAATACATGAATTTATTTAATATAATAACCCCCTAGTATTTTTACTAGGGGGTTATACTTTCGAATAGGGGACCTATTTCTATTTAAATCCAATTACTGCAGCACCTAATGCTCCTATTATTTGAGTATCCTCAGCAATAAATATATCTTTTCCTAAGATTTCTTCAATCATTTTTACAAGTACTTCACTTTTGGCAAGTCCTCCTGTAAATGCAATTTTATCTACAATTGCTCCACGATTTAACATAGCTGTTGATTTATTTGCAATAGATTTTAAAATCCCTGCTGCTACACTTTCTTTGCTTACATTTCTTGCAAGTAAGCTAACTATTTCACTTTCAGCGAAAACTGTACACATAGAAGATATATCAACCGGTTCGCTTTTATCTGCTAACGTATCAATATCTGCTATATCGCTTCCTAAAATATTTGAAGTTATTTCTAAAAATCTTCCCGTTCCAGCAGCACATTTGTCATTCATCATAAAGTTAGATATATTTCCGTCTCTATCTACGTTTATAACCTTGCTATCTTGTCCACCTACATCAAGTATAGTCCTGATGTCCTTATTTAAAAAATGTATTCCCTTAGTATGGCATGTAATTTCCGTTACCTTTTTATTTACAAAATCCATACTAATTCTGCCATATCCTGTTCCTACTATCTTTTTTATTTCACTTTTATCTATACCTTCACTTAAAATTTCATAAACTTGTTTTGATGTAGTCTTTGGACTCCAACCTGTTGGTATTATTATTTTTTTTACTATTCTTTCTCCATCAAATAATACACCCTTAGTTGCTACAGAGCCTGAATCAATGCCTATACTATACATATTGCCTCCTATTTTACAGATACTCCATCTTCAATCATTTCTATAAATGCTTCAAATCTAGTTCTTAATTGCTCTGTATCAGATTTAGAGTAATCAGTTTCTATTGCCATGTATGGTATATTCTTTTTATTGTGCATAAATTCCTTTATTCTATAGCTTTCAACATTAAATGTATGACAAGCTTGAAGTACAACGTCTATAACTCCATCCACTTGATATTCATCTACTAATCTATCTAACATTTCTACCCTATTATCATTGTGCATCATACAAGAACATCCTATGTTTATGTATTTTTGTGTTAATGCATCATATACATCTTCATTTTCTTCATCAACTAGTAAATCAATATTTCTTATAGCTCCACAAAGTTCATAAGCTACTATTGATGCTCCACTATCTTCTATTGTTTTTATTATTTTTTCACTTATCCCACCTATTGGAGATCCCGTTATAAGTATTCTTGGTTTATCTTTTTCTACTGGACAGTTACCTTCTTCGTATCTTTGTTTAGTAGAATCTATAAGTTTTCTTAATTCTGATTTAAGTTCATCTCTATCAAATTTAAATCCTGATTGATATAACACTTGGTGAAGTTCCATGCCTGTTAAAGCTGATGGCTTTAATTTAGCTAACTCATAATATTCTTTTAATAATCTTCTTTCTTCATTTTTATCTTTAATAGCTGCTCTTATATCGTCTTCAGTAATAGTTACACCTAATGCTTTTTCTGTTTCTTCTTTTAGTACTTTTATTTCTTCTTTCCAAAGTTTATATGTATATTCTCCCCTTTGCATATTAGGTAAGTGCATTACATGAGTTGGTTTAACCTTTGCTAACTCCTCATACATCTTTTTCTTACCATCGCAAGTAGTTTCTCCTATTAACATATCTGAAAAATAGAAATATGGGCAAGTATCTGTTATAGCATGTCCATAGCTTGATTTTATAAGTGGGCAAAGATTTCTTGGAAGTACTTTTTCAGCTTCTGGAATTGGTTCTTCACTTACTCCACAAACTCCAACTGTAACAGCTCCTGCTGCCATTGGTATTTCTACTGGTGTATATGTACAAAATACTCCAACCATCTTTTTTCCACTTTCTTTAATTTCTTTAGCTTTTATAAACCCTGTTCTTCTTGCTTCATTAAAACTTTCAAATTTATCTGGTAAAGTTATCATATTATATCCCCCTTTTAATAATTTTCTTCATTATAAAATTTTAGCATTATTTATATAATTATGTGAATGTTTATATCTATAGTAGTTATAACTACTATAGATATAATTTATAATTGAAAATTTAACTTTTATATTTTTTAATGCAAAAGGAGTTCTCATGTTAAACTAACATGAGAACTCCTCTTTATTATGTAAAATATAGCCCCTATAATTGTTTTACTTTTCTTTCAAAGATTTTAATACATTACACATTGTATTTATTTCTTCTATTGATAATTCATCAAATTTTTCTATTCTTTTTATTATGTCCTCTATTATATTATTCTTATACTTATCTTTACTAAATTTCATTTTTTTATTTTCTTTTAACTTTATTATTTCTAAATCCGATGCTATTTCTTCTTCATTTACAGATTCTTCTGTTGTGCCTTCTATTTTTTCTTTAATTTCTTTCTCTTTGGCTTTATATTTTGCTCCTTCTTTTTTTATAAAATAGGTAGACAATGTTGATGTTAATGAACCTATAAATCCAATACCCATTATCATTAAAACTGATGCCACGATTCTTCCTAGAGGTGTTTGTGGAGATATGTCTCCATATCCAACAGTTGTTACTGTTACTATACTCCACCAAAGTGCATCTCCTATACTTATTTTCTCTACATATGACATTATTATAGAACCTGCAAATATTATAATCATACCTATACCTATAGTGTTATTAAAGTTGTTCGTTTTCATGAATTCAGAAAGGTTATTATTGGTTCTTTTTGTAATGGCTAATATCCTTACCATCTGACCTAGTTCTAACAATCTTGCCAATCTACTTATCTTTAAAATTTTTAGGGTCTTAAATACTCTAAAAATTGAATATATAGGTATAATAGATATTAAATCTATTATATTTCTTTTTATAAATTTTTTTTTATTTTTACTTTTATATAATCTTACTACATAATCTACTACAAATATCACCCATATTATGAACTCAATAGTCTTTAGTAACATTTCTATTTCATAACTTAAATTCATCGTTAATTGTATAATCAAGATTATAGCAATTACTATCGAGAGTGAAGCCATAATCATATTATAAACAATATATTTTTTTCTCATTTTATTTAATAATTGATATCCTTTCTATATGCCATATTTTATATAGTTTGGGTATTTTCTTCAATTATATTTACATTTGTTAATATTTTTTCCTCGATTTTATTTTCTTCATAATATTTTCAAGAAAAAACCTTATATGAACAAAAAAATACCATATTATCGATTACTTGTAATTTTTTTTATTTCTATCTAGATAAACCACTATATTAGTGATAATATGGGTATAACAAATTTTATTTAGGGGGTATTTTAATGATAAAAATGGGTATAAAGGAATTATTCGAGGCTGGATGTAGTTTTGAAAGTTGCGTTGGAGAAGGTACAAAATCTGAAAGAGCTAGAATTCCTAAAAATGATTCTAGAATAAATTTAACAGCAGACGTTATTAAACAAATATCAAGTATCGATAAAGAAATAAATTTTTTAGTTTCAGGTGAAATTTGGTGTCCTGATTTCCAAATTAACGTAACTATATTAAAGAAATTTTGTGATATAAATCCTAAACTTAATATATCTATTATAACTATGGCTCGTGGAAAGAAATTCTTAGCTCCTATTTTAGGAATTGACGATTTTAAAGGCCCTACTATTGCAGTACTTGACGAAAATTTCAATATTATAGGTTCATTCGAAGAAAGACCTAGTGTCGTTAAAGCTTTTGATAATTTCGATGATATAAAACTTGATTATTTAAAAGGAAAATACATATTAGATAGTGTTAATGACTTCCTTAATATAATGAAAAAAATATAATTTACAGATATAATAGAAAAAATATATTTTACAATTTTTATAAGGAGTGTCTCAAAATGATTGAAATCATTAAGAGATACTCCTTTTTCTATGTAAATTATAGGAATTTTAATAAATTTAATATAAAGTTCAATTTCTAAATTTAAGAAACAGGCCTTCTTTATATATATTTAATAGATATAATTAAATCATATTTTTTTATTATTTTTTGCCAAGGTTTAATATGTTTTATTAGTTATGTTTTTTATTTAGGGGGGTGTTTTTAATTTTAATGCATTTAAATATTATATCAACTTTAATACTGGCAATACTACTTTTTTTAATTGGGACTATTATTAAAAATAAGATAGATTTTTTTAATAAATTTTGTATTCCAGCTCCAGTAATTGGAGGTCTCTTATTTTGTATTTTGAGTTTATGTTTAAGGCTTTTTAACATATGTACTATAACTATGAACACAAGCTTGATGACTTATTTTATATGCTTTTTCTTTACTATAGTAGGTCTTGGTATAAGTATGTCTATAGTAAAAAGAGGAGGAAAACAACTATTTATATATTGGGTACTCTGCGGAGTTTTAGCATTTGGTCAAAATATATTAGCCGTTGTACTTGCTAAAGTTACTAATATACACCCACTACTTGGTCTTATGTGTGGAACTATATCAATGGAAGGTGGTCATGGTAACGCTGCTGCTTTTGGAGCGACTATAGAAAACCTCGGTGTTAGTAATGCTAGTAGCGTTGGTATTGCAGCGGCTACTTTTGGTTTAATGTTTGCTGGTTTATTAGGTGGTCCTGTTGCTAAGTTTTTGATTGAAAAAAACAACTTGAAATATCATAAATGCATGTCTAAATCATTTAAAAATACTTTTACTAAAAGCTTGTCTATTACTTCTAGTTCTTCTTTAAAAATAGATGCATTTTCATTTTTAGAACAAGTTTTAATAGTACTGCTTTGTATAAACTGCGGGGAATTTATAGCAAATATAGTTTATAAAAGTACTGATATAATAATTCCTACTATAACTGGTTGCATGTTAGTTTCAGTGATTTTTAGAAATATAAATGATAAAGCTAAATTATTAGAATTGGACTTTAACTTGCTGGATTTATTAAGCGAGATTTCCTTAGGAATGTTTTTAACTATGGCTCTTATGAGTATTGATTTATTTAAACTTTCAAGTTTATTTGGCCCCATAGTTATAATTGTAATATCTCAAGCTATATTCATTGTTTTATTTGCTGTATTTGTAGTTTTTAGAGCCTTAGGCAAAGATTTAGATGCTGCAATTATTGTAAGTGGTCTTATTGGTCACGGTTTAGGTGCTACTCCAAATGCTTTAGCTAATATGAATTCTGTTAGTCAAATTTATGGCTATTCTGAAAAGGCATTTTTAATAGTTCCTTTAGTCGCAGCTTTTTTACTAGATGTATTTACAATGCCTTGTATAATCTTTTTTATAAATATATTATCATAACGTGAACTACATATTGGAATTTATTTAGTATTAATGATTAATTTCTTTTCAAATTTGAAATACTATTAATATAATTGATTTTTTGGAGGTAATTTATGGAAACTAATTTAAACTGTTTAGATCATAACTGTGCATTTAATGAATCTGGTCACTGTTATGCTTCACATATAAAAATAGAAGGATTTGATGCAGCTATAACACCTGAAACTTATTGTGATACATTTAGAGATGCATCTTCTTTTAACCTTTCTAACTACAGTGGTGAAAAATCTTTAACTAATTCTCAAAATATATCTTGTTCTGCTAATAGTTGTACATACAATATAAGTGGCGGGTGTGGTGCGAGTTATGTAGAAGTTAACCTTGAAAACGCTAGTTGTGAAACTTTTATAAAAAAATAAAAAATAGAGGGATAATCCCTCTATTTTTTATTTAGTTGCTTATTTATCTATTTAAACTAAGATTGATTCTCTTAATTCTTCTTCTTCACTTTCTTCTAATACTCCAAGTTTTTTAGCTACTAACTTTGTTGTACTTGCTTGTACTATAAGTGTTACTAGTATTGTCATAAATACCACTGAAGATATTATTTCATATCCTGGTAACTTCATAGATACTATTATACCAGATAATGCAGCTGGTATAACTCCCGTTTCTCTAACCCACATCATAAATAACTTATCTTTAAATGTCCATTTTGCTTCTTTATCAAATGCTGTAGATATTAAAACTACAAGTGGTCTTGCAATAAACATTAATACTAAAACCACTAAAAGAGCTGGTATCCAGTATTTTGAAAGAGATACTAAATCTACATGTGTTCCTAATACAACGAATATTGCCATACGACATAATGATGCAATACTTTCTCTAAAATAGTGCTCTGAATGGAAAGCATCTTCCGGAATCCAAAGCCCAAATAATTTTTTGTTTCCTGCTATAAGACCTGCTACAAATACTGCCATATATCCGCTACCATGTAAAAGTACTGCTATTTCATAAGCTAAAGCTACTTTTAATATAGACATTATTGGTGCATATGAGTGAAATACTCCCCACTTTTTATCGGATATTAAAACTGAGAATATATATCCCATAGCTATACCAATACTTATTCCAACAACAGTTGATATGATAAGTTCTTCCATACTTTTAGCTATTGATAATTCTCCACTTGTTATAACTCCAAGTAATGCAGAAACAAGTATTGCTCCAACTGCATCATTGAAAGCTGATTCACTAACTACAGTTTGTTTTATTTTATCTTTTATAATTACTTGTTTAAATACTGGTATAAGTGCCGCTGGGTCTGTAGAAGCTATAACTGCTCCTATAAGTAGAGCTGTCATCATTGGTATCCCAAATATTTTACTTGCAAATAATCCCACTACTACTGATGATACTATAACACCTATTGTTGACAACATCCCAACACTTAACTTTACTTTGTTTAGAACTTTTAAATTTATTTCTCGTCCACCTTCATATAATATAAATGCTGAACCAAATGTAAGTATTAGATTATTCTCTATAGGGAAAGACTCTATACTAATTAAGTTAAGCATCGCTGGTCCGATTATAATTCCTGCTATTAGATATAAAATAACATCTGGTATTTTTATAATTTCACTTACTTTTCCTAGAACTATACCCGTTATGGCAATAGCTGCAAATATTAATAACAAGTTATTAGTTGCAATTGCTTCTACTGTATTTTCCACTATCTTCACCTCTTCATTGATCTTAAATTTTTGTCTTTTGTTCTTTCGACAAAATATATTATACCCCTAATAATTGACCACGTCAACTATCAGGGGTATACATATTGCAAATAACATTTTCCTTGTTTTTAACTTTTATACTATTTTTGTTTTTTTGTTTTTAATTAATACTTAGTAGATAAAAAATACCTTTATTGTATGTAATACTTGCATACAATAAAGATATTTTTTTAATGAATTATCCTTTGTATATTCTATTTTGATGCACTCTTTTCATTAATGTTATATATAAATCTTTTTCTTCTTCCGTAAAATTATGAGTAACCTTCTCAAACCAATCTTTAAATATACATCTAAGTGAACTTAACGTTTCTTCTCCCTCTTTACTTAAAGATAGTTTATAAGATCTCGTATCCTTTTTATCTTGAACCTTATTTACATATCCTAATTCAACAAGTTTCTTAATTCCTCTTGTCACCATAGCTTTATCTACATTAAGCTTCATAGCTATTTCATTTAAATTTATATCCATATTTCTTTCTATTACAAGCAAATATCTTAGATTGGCTATAGTAAAATCATAATCTTTTAATGCAAATTCTGCATATTTGCGAAAGTCTTTATTTATCTCCATCTTATATTCATTTATTAACTCAAACTCCATAGACTTCACCTCTATTAACTTATTTTCTTACTTTATTATATTCCATGACCAAATTGTCATTTTAAAATTATCTATATTTGCACATTTAATTTAATTAATTCAACCAATTCAATCAATTATATCATTTTTTATAAAATAATCAAGTTCTTTTATTTTATCATTATATATCTTTTCTTATACTTTTCTTTTCCTTTCATATTATCCAATAAAAAATTCGCTTCGCTCATGTCGCCAACGATATATCTTCACTCCCGCTTCAGATACATCCGTTACTCAAAATGTCCACTTCACTTATGCCCCCAAGTGGTTCACCCACACATAACTCAAATTTAGTAACTAGATTTATAAAATAAAAGCTATAGAATCTAGGCTCATATTAAAATGCCCTTATTCTATAGCTTTTTATTGCTTTATTTTTATAATTTTTTTAAATTTAGTTCCTTGCAATTAGTAACATTACGCCATTCACAATCTTTGCATATGTCTATAAATTTTTCTTCGTTAATATTTGAATAAACCTTGTTTTTTAAATCCTTGTAGACATAAATATCTTCTTGTATATTAAAATACTTTATTACCTTTGAATCTATTTTTTTGACTTTTTCTTCACTTTTACATAATTCATCTTCCATATTATACGGACATTTACTACATATATCATCTAATCCAAATACTATTTGTATTTGTTTTGAATCATCTTTTAGTTGTTTTATTATACTTTCCATATTTTCACTGAATTCTTTGCTATATCCTTTTCCTACATAAGCTTTCATACACAAAATATGGTGTGGCCTTATCTTTAACATGTTTTAATCCCTATATTCACTCTTTTATAAATACTACTACCTATAACGTATGCTAATCCTATTTTTATTAAATCTATAAATACAAATGGTAATACACATGCCATAAGTCCATTTATAAAGCTCATTTTTGTTATTAAACAGAATTGTAATGTTCCTATTATATACATTATAACAAGCCCTAAAATCATTCCTATCATCACTGACATTTTAGATTTATGTTGCTTTGAAAAATGCCCTACTATAAAAGCAACTATTGGGAATGATACTAAAAATCCACCTGTAGGTCCAAATATAGCTCCTAATCCTCCACTCATTTGTGCAAATACAGGTATACCTATTGCACCTATCAACAAGTATATTACTTGAGATATAAATCCAAGTTTGCTCCCTAGCAACATCCCACACAGCACAACTGCTAAAACTTGCATTGTAAGTGGTACTGTTGTAAATGGAATAGGTACTGCTATTTGAGAAAGTATTGCAGTTATGCTCGCAAATAATGAACATATTATTAAATCTCTAATAGATAACTTCATATATAATTCCTCCTTATTTTTACGTTTACCTTTATTTAATTATAGGTTTACCTTTATTATATATTATATTAATTTACAAAGCAAACATTATTTATATAAAAAAAAGTACCTCTTAATGATTCAATTCATTAAGAAATACTCCTTCTTTATTATTTTATAACATTCTTTTTGCTCCCACATAAGCATTTTGCCAATAAGAAGCATTTATACTAGTTTTTTGTACTACATCTCCTGGTTTTGGAGAGTGTATCATTTCTCCATTTCCTATATATATACTGACATGAGTTATACTTCCAGTTCCATTTGTACTTGAGAATATTAAATCACCTGGCTGTAAGTTAGATAAACTAACACTTGTTCCAACACTGTATTGATCTCTTGAAACTCTAGGTAATTTTACTCCATTTTGACCATATGCATAGTAAGTCAATCCTGAACAATCAAAACTATCTGGTCCTTCAGCTCCCCATACATATGGTTTTCCTATTTGAGCTTTCGCAAGATCTACTATCGCTTGTGTTTTATTTTGTGTATTATTATCTGATCCATTGTCATTTCCTGATTCATTATTTGAAGATTCTCCACCTGTGTTAGATGAAGTACTTATGTAACTTGCGCTTCCCCATCCTATTTTTCCATTTGATAATTTTACTTTATGCCATCCATTTGAACTTTCTAATATTTCTACACTTTCACCTTTATAAGCTTTTGTTACAATACTATAACTTGTACTTGCTCCGCTTCTTATATTTAGTGCACTTGCTGTTACTGTTGCTTTCGTACCTGTTGATGGTGTTGATGTACTATTATCTGATGATTCTCCACCTGAATTAGATGAAGTACTTATGTAACTTGTACTTCCCCACCCTATTGTTCCATTTGATAATTTTACTTTATACCATCCATTTGAGCTTTCTAGTATCTCTAAACTTTCACCTTTATAAGCTTTTGTTACAATACCATAACTTGTACTTGCTCCGCTTCTTATATTTAGTGTACTTGCTGTTACTGTTGCTTTTGTACCTGTTGATGTATTATTATTTGATGATCCTTCAGATGAATTAGGTGAAGTGCTTATATAATCTGAACTTCCCCATCCTATTGTTCCATTTGATAATTTTACTTTATACCATCCATTTGAACTTTCTAGTATCTCTAAACTTTCACCTTTATAAGCTTTTGTTACCACTGAATAACTTGTACTTGGTCCACTTCTTATATTTAGTACACTTGTTGTTACTTGTCCTTGATTGTCATTTGCAAATGAAGCTGTTGATGTAATAGCAACACCTATCGTAGTTGCACATACAGCTATTGCCATTTTTTTATTTAACATAAGTAATCTCCTCATTTTTATGTATTCTTTTACAATATATATTTAAACGCCTAAATTTCCAAAATAGTTCTTATTTATATTATATACTTTAAATATAAATTTGTTATATTTTTTTCAATTTTTATTCATTTTTTTTTATTATTTCTTTTTAAATAGTTATATTTCAAGCTTCAGTTGCTAATTTCTTTATTTTTTTACTTTTTAAATTATACTAATTTGTCTAATTTGTTATATCTAAATTAATTTTTTGTTAAAATCTATAATCATAGCACTTTTGTTTTTACTTTAAGATAAGTTTAATTTTTAAATTCATGGGCAAAATAAACATCAAAATCAACTAAAACCTACTTAGGAATAAGATTGCAAGGAGGACGCAAAATTGGATATAGCAATAAGCCTTATTGGGGGTTTGGGTCTTTTCCTATATGGTATGAGCTTAATGGGTGAAGGTCTTCAAAAATCTGCTGGAAATAAACTCAAAAAAATCATAGAGTTTTTAACAAGTAGTGTACTTATGGGAGTTTTAGTAGGTGTTGTAGTGACTGGTATTATCCAAAGTTCTAGTGCAACTACAGTTATGATTGTAGGATTTGTAAATGCTGGAATAATGACTCTTTCTCAAGCAATCGGAGTTATAATGGGTGCTAACATTGGTACTACTGTTACAGCTCAACTTGTATCTTTTAATTTAGAAGGATTAGCTCCTATTGCTTTAGGCATTGGTATAGTTATATACTTATTTTCTTCAAAACAAAAAAATAAGCATATAGCACAAATACTTATCGGATTTGGTATATTATTTACTGGTATGGAATTTATGAAAGATGCCGTTAAGCCATTAGCTGATATGCCTCAGTTTAGAAATGCTTTATTGTATTTTGGTACTCATCCAATACTAGGTATACTTGCAGGATTTTTAATAACAGGAATTGTACAAAGCTCTAGTGCTTCTATGGGTATGTTAATAGCTTTGGCATCAGAGGGCCTGTTGCCATTATCATCAGCACTGCCTATACTTTACGGAGATAACATAGGTACTTGTGTTACTTCATTACTTTCTAGTATAGGTGCAAGCAGAAATGCAAAGAGAGCTGCTATAATGCACTTAAGCTTTAATGTTATAGGAACTATAATATTTATGATTATTTTAAATAAACCTATTTCAGCACTTGTTACTAGGATAGATCCAACTGACACTGCTAGACAAATAGCAAATGCTCATACTTTATTTAATTTAGTAAATGTTATAATACTTTTACCATTCTCTAGATATATAGTAAAACTTGCTATGCTTTTAGTTCCTGAAAAAGCAGACGAAAATGAAAATGCAAGTAATACTAAATTCCTAGACGAAAGAATGTTAGAAACACCATCTATAGCTCTTGGAAATACAATAAAAGATGTTTTAAGAATGGGTGACAAAGCTTCCATTGCACTTGATTCATCCTTAAAGGGAATTATTAATAAAAGTTCTGATGATATTAAAACCACATTTGAAAGTGAAAAAGTTGTTAATAAACTCCAAAAAGATATATTAAATTATCTATTGAAATTGTCTAAATATTCTTTAAATGAAGATGAACGATTTAAAACCGATTTACTCTTCCATACCGTAAATGACATAGAAAGAGTTTCAGACCATGCAGAAAATATAGCAGAACTTGCTCAAAATGCAATAGAATTAGATTTAGTCTTTTCTAAAAATGCATTAGATGAAATTAGTGAAGTTTATGAAAAAGCCATGGCAAATTTTAAAAACTCATTAATTGCATTGGATAAACATGATTTAGATTTAGCACGTAAAATACTAAAAGTTGAAAAGGAAGTAAATTTACTAGAAAAATCATTTAGAAAAGCTCACATACATAGATTAAATGAAAATTCATGTACTATTGATTCTGGAATTTTGTATCTTGATTTACTTTCTAATCTAGAAAGAGTTTCAGATCATGCTTCAAATATAGCTCAGCAGGTTTTAAGAATAGAATAATTTAAAAAAAGTACTAGAAATCTCTAGTACTTTTTAGCTACTACATTAAGTTGTTCTACTACTTTTAATCAATTATTATCCTTATTATATCTCCGTTTTTTCTTTCTAAATAAGCTATTTCTCCAGATAAATTGTAATCAAATGAATGTATTATTAAATTTAATAATTTTTCACTATCTATAATATCATCTTTAGTATTAAAAAAATCTATTGTATTATTTTTCACCATTTTTTTTACAAAACTTATTGGTAATTTTATATGTACTTTATCTCCCGTATGAGATAGTATTCTAATTCTAAAAAGTCTTTCTTCAAATTCTCTTGTGAGCTGTTTTGGCATATTAACCTCCTATGTTTTTTATATAACAAAAAATTCTTTTTCCAAAAACTATGTGCATAGCCTAAGTTATAAAATGCAAAAATGATATATCTTTATATGTAATTTATATTCTTTTTATAAGTTTGTTTATTCCTAAATACTTTTATTTAAATATATTCACCTATATACAGCTTAAAAAATCATGTCGGTTACTTAATAAATCTTTTGACAATTACTTTAAATTTATCTGTTAAATAAAAAAGCCTTCAATTGAAGAATTATAATGAAGCCTTTTTTGAAGCATATATACGAAAATTATATTTATGCATAATTTTAAAAGGAATATAATTTCCTATGTGCTATAAAAAAAGCATGGATTTTTATCCATACTTTTTATTATAATATTTCTATATTGTCATTTACTTGTATTATTCCTTCTTTTATAACCTTTACAAATATTCCTTCTCGTGGCATAATACAGTCTCCTGTTAGTTTTTTTATTTCACATCCGCCATGACATTTTTTACCTATTTGAGTAACTTCAACTTCACAATCCCCTATTTTTAATACCGTTCCTACTGGTAATGTATGAACTTCTATGCCTTGTGTAGTTATATTTTCTGCAAAATCTCCAAATTTCAAATAATCAAAGCCTTTATTTTTCATTTTATCTATACTTTCCTCAGCTAGCATAGATATTTGACGATGCCAATTTCCTGCATGTGCATCTCCAACTATTCCATGATCTATTTTAATCTCAGCTTTATTAACAGGAACTTTTATTACACCTTTTTTTTCGCTTATATTTATAGATACTACCCTTGCCATTTATATCTACCCCTTTATTAAAATTTAAAATCTCCAGACTTCCCACCTGTTTTTTCTATTAAATGAATGTTATTTATAACCATTCTCTTATCTACAGCTTTACACATATCATATATAGTAAGTGCTGCCATTGAACAAGCATTTAGTGCTTCCATTTCAACACCTGTTTTTCCAAGTGACTTGCATGTAGCATATATATTTATACTACTATCTTTATCGTTGATTTCAAACTCTAAATCACATCCTACCAAATTAATTTGGTGGCACATGGGAATATTCATAGATGTATTTTTAGCTCCCATTATCCCTGCAACTTGAGCTACTGAAAGAACATCACCTTTTTTTATTTGCCCATTTTTTATTTTATTCATTATCTCTTTGCTAATAGTAATCGTTGCTACTGCTACTGCTATTCTTACTGTATCCTCTTTTTCACTTATATCAACCATTTTTGCATAACCTTTTTCATTTATATGAGTTAGCATATTATCCCCCTATTTGATACATTTTTCTTGTAGTATCGCTACACTGATTTTCATTTAAATAATGCTTCTCCGGTTTTTTTAATATCATTTCTTTCATTGTTTCTCTAAATATCAAAGGTTTATTAAGATAATATTTTATATCAATTTCTTCATTTGAATGAAGACATAATTTAATACTTCCATTTGCTGTTACTCTTATACGGTTGCATTCATTGCAAAATGAGCAGCTCATAGGTGTAATTACTCCAACTCGACCCTTTGACCCATCAAACTTATAATACTGAGCTGTACTTTTTTCATTTGAATTTATTTTATAAAGTTCATCTATGCCATCTATCATTTCCCCTATGTTAAAATACCCTTTTTTATAAATTCTTCTAGCTTCTCCTAAAGGCATAAGCTCTATAAATCTAACATCTATAGGATAAAATTTTGTCATTAAAATAAAGTCTAATAACTCATCATCATTAAATCCATTTATAACAACACAATTTATTTTTACTTTAAGTCCTAAATCCAAACATTTATGAATAGATTTTAAAACATCTTTTAATTCTCCACATTTAGTTATACTTTTATATTTATATTCTTTTAATGAATCTAAACTTATATTTACACTTTTTAGTCCACTTTGATATAAGTCATATGCTACTTTATGAAGCCCTATTCCATTAGTAGTTATACCTATATCTTGTATTTTGCAATCTTCATGAGTATATCTTATTAAATCCATCAGATTTGGATATAAAAGTGGTTCTCCTCCAGTAAATCTTACCTTTGTTATTTCAAGTTCAGACATTCCTTTGATAATGAATTTGTAATCATCTAAACTAAGTACATCATTTATATAGTTTTTTTCAAAATCTACGTCTGATGGCATGCAATAAACACATCTTAAATTACATTTATCTGTAAGCGAAATACGAACATAATTTATATTTCTTCCATATTTATCTATCATAACTAGCTACCCTCTTTATTTGCCTATTTTATATGACTAATTATATACTATTTTTAATGTTAGTGGCACATTCTGTGGCTTCTCCTTTTAAAATTTCTATTCCATGATCTAAACTATCTATTACAAAACTTAGATTTTCAATAGCTCCCTTTGGACTTCCTGGTAAATTTATTATTATAGAGTTATTTCTTATTCCACTTACTCCTCTACTTAAAATAGCCTTTTTAGTTATTTCACTAGATTTCATCCTCATATATTCACTAATTCCTGGTATTTCTTTTTCTAAAATAGCCTTTGTAGCTTCTGGTGTTATATCTCTTTTAGAAAATCCAGTTCCTCCATTTGTTAAAACTAAATCAGCTATATTATTATCACAAATTCTTATAAGTTCCTTTTGTAACATTTCACTATCGTCTTTTATTAGTGTATAACTCACTACTTTATATGATTCATTATTTTGAACATATTCTTTTAATTTAGGTCCTGTTAAGTCTTCTCTTTTTCCTTCATATCCCTTATCGCTAAGTGTTATTATTGCTACTTTAAACATAATTAACCTCCATAGTGCATTGTCTAATAATCATTTATATTTTATATAGTTTGTGTTCTAATAGTTCTATATTTTAAATTACTTATTAATTGTTAAATTCTTATCTTTTCTGTGCGACAAATGACCCTTATTTTTAACTAATAATAATTCTGCCATTATACCAAATGCAATTTCATTTACTTCGTTAGAGGAAATATTAAGTCCTACAGGAGCATAAACTTTATCCAATTTATCTTCTTTTATACCTTCTGTCATTAACTCCTTTTTTAAAGTCGCCCACTTTTTGCTACTTCCTATCATGCCTATGTATGATGGATTTTCTTTTATTATTTCTCTTAAAGCTTCTAAATCTTTTTCATATTCTCTTGTAGCTATTACTACATATGTATTTTCATCAATTCTTAATTTATTTAATATCTTGGCTATATTTCCAAAATAAACTTCATCTGCTAATTTAAATCTTTCTTTATTTCCAAATTCTTCTCTATCATCTACTAATATGGTATGAAAATCTAAACTTCTTGACACATTGTATATATTAAATCCTACATGACCCCCACCTACTATCAAAAGTCTTGGTCTTGGCTTAAATACTTTTATATATCCCGATACACTTCCCCCGCATTGCATAGGTGTATCTTTTGAACTTTCATTTAAAGAGTGAATAAATAAACTATCTTGTCCCGATTCTAGACAAGCTTCACATTTAGTTATGACTTCATGTTCTAAAATTCCTCCACCAACAGTTCCCATTATACTTTTATCATTGAAATAAGCAAGTGTAGCACCAGCTTTCCCTGGACTAGAACCTTTTACTTGTGTTAACATTGCAAATGCTACTTTATTTCCGCTTTTAAGTTCATTGTTTATTTTATCTAAAATTTTATTATGCATATGCATTCCTCCATGGTTATAAAATTTTGATGTTTATATTTTATAATTTATTTATCTTATTAAAATATGCCACTACAACTTCTAAAACACTTCCCGCTATACATCTTGCTTTATCTGATATGGTATAACAATTTTCAACTTCATCTATTCTTGGATCTATATCTAATATTTTAAGCTTACTTATTATATTCGACTTTTCCCTTATAATTCCTCTTAAAACGCCATGTATACTTGCTCTTACTTCATGTTTTACGTCATTATTGTCTTTTACATAAGCAATTATTTGATTTTTCTTAACTATGTCTCCTATATTAGCTAAATTTGTAATTATTCCGCCGTATTTTGAATAAACTACTCTTTCTTTACTTACTCCATTTATACTTCCTGGTACCCCTGTATTTTTTAAAGCATAACCTTCATTTATTATTTTACCTAAATTATGACCTCTCATAGTTTCAATAACTACATCAACATCATCTCCAGCACAAAATCCTGGACCTAATGCTATTGTCAAATCAGCCATGTTTTTATTTGTTCCAATATTTTTCTTTGCAATAATGGCATCAATTACTATTTTAGGTTTTAGCTTTTTTATATAATTTCCTAACGGATCTACTACTAAAGCAACCTTATTATCTTTTAAAACTTCATATATTTCATTAATATCTTCACACAATCTACAATGTACACCTTGTACTGTGACTTCCTTTTCATATACAGCTTCGCAAAACGATACATACCTTCTTATAGCTAACGGTTTTTCTACTTCTAGTGTTACTACTTTAAAGCCACATATATTAAGTTTATGTATTACAGCACTTGCTAAATCTCCAGCTCCCCTTACTATTATTATGTCTTGCATATATTCCTCCAAGCTTTAAATTTATAAATCAAATTCGTTATAATATAAAAATAGTATAAGAAGTTTAAATATAAACTACTTATACTACCTTTATTAATTAATATTTATCATATTTATCTATGTCTTCATTTTTCTTTTCTTTTTGTCTCTCAATTATTTTAATTATAAGAAATATTATGCTTCCAATAACTAAAATTCCTGGTACTAATAGCCCAAGCATAACTGAAATTAATACACATGCATTACTACTCAACATCTTCTACTACAACTCCAGTTCCATAGGCAAGCATTTCTGCTGCTCCCTGCATAACTGATGCTGAAGTTAATCTAAATCCTATTATAGCATTAGCCCCTTGTGATTTAGCATCTTCTACCATTCTTCCTATTGCTATTTTTCTAGCTTCTGTCAGCATTTCATCATATCCTGTAAGTTCTCCACCTACAATTTGCTTAAAACTAGCACCAATATCTTTTCCTATATGCTTAGCTCTTATAGTACTTCCTTTTACTAATCCTACAACATTAGTGATTTTTTTTCCTGGAACATCCTCGATAGTTAATATTAACAAATTTACCCCCTCCTCTCACACTCTACTTAATAAAATTATAGCATATATAATATATTAATTTCACATGCTACATGTACTTCATTTATATAATATGATTAATTTACAACTTTGATCTACATGATTACACTCTTTTCAAATTAAATAATTTATACTACTCAAACAAATACTCATATTCACTATAACCATTTTCTATCATTTTATCTCTTGGTATAAATTTCAATGCTGCAGAATTTATACAAAACCTTATACCACCTAATTCCTTTGGTCCATCATCAAATACATGACCTAAATGATTGTCACCTTCTTTGCTCCTAGTCTCAACTCTTTTCATCCCCTGTGAATAATCATATCTCCCTACTACACATTCACTATTTATAGATTTAGAAAAACTAGGCCATCCACATCCTGAGTCAAATTTATCTTTTGATGAAAATAATACTTCTCCAGTTACAATATCAACATATATACCATCTTCTTTATTATCATAGTACTCATTATTAAATGGCTTTTCTGTCATATTGTTTTGAGTTACTTGAAATTGTAAATCAGTTAAATTTTTCTTTGCCCAATTTCTTTTTACAAAATCAAATCTTTTGCTTCCTTTATAATATCTATCATAGTGTTCTTTATTTTTTTTATAATATTCTTGATGATATTCTCCCGCTTCATAAAAAGTACTAGCCGGTATTATCATTGTAACTATAGGTTTTATATAAATTTCTCTTTTTTCTAATTCTTCTTTTGACTCTATAGCACTATTTTTTTGTTCTTCATCATGATAAAATATAGCTGTTTTATATTTATGACCTCTATCATTAAATTGTCCACCTTCATCAGTTGGATCAATTTGATTCCAAAATACATCTAAAAGTTCTCTGTAATTTATTACTTTATCATCATAAGTTATTTGTATAGCTTCTATATGTCCTGTTGTATCCGTACATACTTCTTCATAAGTCGGATTTTTGGTATGACCACCAGTATATCCTGATACAACTTTTTGTACCCCTTCATATTGATCAAAAGGCTTTACCATACACCAAAAACACCCTCCTGCAAATGTAGCAAGTTTTTTCATATTATCAACTCCTCAAGGAAATATTTATATTCTTATATATTCCCTAAGAAAACATTTATTAATCAATATATTATAAAGGCGCCTATTTGGCGCCTCTGTTATTTACTACATTTTCGAATATATCTTTTAACTAATTCATTAACATTTTGTGACTTCATAATTTGAGACATTACAGCAATATCACCACAATATTTATATGTTTCATATGCATTATCTGGTGTTATTCCTCCAAGAGCTACTATTTTTGTATTAGTTATTTCATTTGCATCTTTTAATATCTTTATACCTTTAGGCTCTACATTTTTCTTGCAGTCTGTTTCATATATATGAGATAAGGTTATATAATCTATTTTTATTTTTTTATCCTTCATTATTTTTTCAATATATATTATTTCATCTATGCTATGTGTTGAGATTCCTAGTATTTTTTTATTATCAAATTCATACTTATCATTTAGCTTTTGCTTAAATAATTCAAATGGAAGATGTATTCCGTCGGCCTTTACTTCTTCAAACACACTAATATTACTATTTATTATTAAATTTGCTTTAAGACCTTTATCTACTAAATTATAATTTATTGTTCTATATAAATTAGCAAGTTCATCATTCTTTAAATCTTTTTCTCTTATTATAATATTTTCTACTCCACTTTTAACAGCTTCACATATAATATCAAAGTACCTATACTCATTACAAAGATGCCTATTAGTTATAAGATACATTAAAATCTCTCCCAGTCTTTAAATATATGTTGATATCCAATACTTTTTAACATTTCTTTTACATCTAAAACAGTACTTTCATCACTTATTTTAAATTGAGAGGTATCTTCATCACCTTGCGAATGACCTCCAACATCTGTTGAAACTCCTGCACTTAGTTTTGTTACTCCAAGAGGTATTAAATTTTTTCTTAAATCTAGACTTTCTCTAGTCGATAAATTTATCCCTCCATGGTTATCAAACAGTCTCATACAAAGCATGGCTTGAACTAAATCAATATCACTAACTTCTTTTATCCCTTCATAGCACCCTTTAAAAGGTCTTATTCTAGGAACCGAATATGAAAGTTCTACCTGAGGGTAATTTTTTCTTAAATATTTCCCATGCAATAACGTAAAGAAAGTTTCTTTTCTAAAATCATTAAGTCCTAAAAGTGCACCTATTGATAAACTTTTCATACCAGCCTTTGCTCCTCTTTCTGGTGCATCTAATCTAAATTTATAGTTAGATTTAGGCCCTTTTATATGAACTTCTTTGTAAATTTTTTCATCATATACTTCTTGATAAACTGTAAGAGAATCTACTCCTTTATCTACAATATAGTGGTATTCATCTACTTCCATTGGATAAACTTCAATGGCTATTGATGAAAATTTAGATTTTAATATTTCTACTGCTTGACCTATATATTCAACATTTGAATGTATATTACTTTCTCCAGTTAATAATAGCAAGTGTTTAAAACCTTCTTTGGAGATAGCTTGCCCTTCTACTTTTATTTCATCAATATTTAGTTTCTTTCTTTTTATGCCACTTTCTACATTATAGCCACAGTACACACATTTATTTATACAATAATTTGCTATATACATAGGTGTATATAATGATATTATTTTCCCAAAATACTGATTAGTTATAGCATTAGATTTTTGAGCCATTCTTTCTAAATATTTTACTGCTTTTTTAGAAAGTAAGTTTAATAAATCATGTTCATCTAAGTTGTCTTTTTCTAAACTTCTCTCTACATCATATTCTGTAACGCTGTTCATATACTCATCTATATCAAAATTTTCATAGCTTTTTATCACTTCATAAAAACTCATATTTGTTGCCCCCTATACAGCCTTCTATAAATTAAAATCTATATTTATTTTTTATTACTGCGCTGTTACCACACTATCTAAAAATCCTGTTAATGGAGACGATGCATTAGCGTAATTTGATACGCTTCCACATTTTGCAATATAGGCTTCTCTTCCACCTTCTACTGCTAATTTAAAAGCTTTTGCCATTTTTATAGGATCATTTGCTGATGCTATTGCAGTGTTTACTAATACTGCTGCTGCCCCCATTTCCATTGCTTCCATTGCTTGTGATGGCTTTCCAATACCTGCATCCACTATTATAGGTATATCTAATTCTTCTATCATGATTTTTATCATTTCTTTCATTTTAATTCCTCTGTTAGAGCCAATAGGTGATCCCAGTGGCATAACTGCTGCTGCCCCAGCTTCTATAAGCCTTCTACCTGCATAAAGGTCTGGTGTCATATATGGAAGTACTACAAATCCTTCTTGTGCTAATATTTTTGTAGCTTTTATTGTTTCTTCATTATCTGGTAATAAATATTTATTGTCTGAAATAACCTCTATTTTTATGAAATTCCCGCATCCCATTTTACGTGCTATTCTTGCTATTCTTACTGCTTCTTGATGATTTGTTGCTCCTGATGTGTTTGGTAATATTGTCATATGATTTGGTATGTGTGTTAATATATTTTCTTCCCTATTATCTAAATCAACTCTTCTTAGTGCCATAGTGATTATTTGACTGTCACTTTCTTTAATTACCTTTGGTAATATATCATTAGAACCGTATTTGCCAGTTCCTATTAAAAGTCTACTATTAAACTCGTGTCCACCTAAAATTAATTTATCCATATTTCCCTCCTGATTTTTTAATTAAATTTAATTATTTATTAGAATCTGCATAGCTAAATTAGCCATATGATTAGCACAAATAGCAACTCTTGGCGCCATAAGCCCTTCTCCTATTTTGGCTTCATTTACTAAATCTCCACATATATAAAACTTTTCTCTAATCTTTTTAGTTTTTATTATATTTGAATCATAATATCCTGCCATTCCTGATGATGCAATCAAATATTTATCTTTCATATTTATTAAAACATAATTGCTAATTTGAGCTTTATACTTTGGATTGTCAAAGGCTTCAATTATTATATCTACGTCATTAAATACATTCATATTTTCTTTACTTACAAGCATATTGTAAGTTTTTATATTTATAAACGGATTTATTTTAGATATATTCTCATACATTGCTTGTGTTTTATATTTACCTATATCATCTATAAAGTATTGTTGCCTATTGAGGTTTGATGGTTCTACAACATCAAAATCTACAAGAACTAATTGTCCCACTCCAATTCTTGCTAGAGATATAGCTATATTTGATCCTAATCCTCCAAGACCTAAGATTGCTATTTTTCCTTTTTTAAGTTTGTTGTGTACATTAGGAGTATGCCTTGCTATTAACAAGTTTTCTAACTCATCTAAACTTAAACTTTCCCCTTTTTTAATTAATGTAATCTTATCTTTCTCTCTAAGCATTTCATCTTTTTCTATTGGATGTCCATTTAAAATGACTACATCACTATCTTTTTTATATTCATCTTTTACTTGATAAGCAGTTATATTTTCTTTTACCTCTAGAAGCTTTTCATTTATAAAAATTTGCATTTTAGCCTCCCCCAACAAAGTTAATAAGTTCTATAACATCTTCTTCCTTTAATATATATTTTTCGAAATCTTCTTCTTCTAATATATCAAAGTTTACTTCTACTACTACTCTATCTTTGCTTATATCAAAATCATTTAATAAACTAAGTATATTTTTATCTTCTTTAAATTTTATCTCTTTCCCATTTACCTTCATCTTCTCACCCCTATCTATAATATAAAAAAAAGTGCTTATCCTTAATCAAAAGGAAAGCACTTTCATAATTTACGTACGCTAAATAATCTCTATTTATTAGTAAAATTATATTAAAAAGCTTCCCTTCGCAAGCATTACCTTGATCAGGTGGTTAGGGTCTTTAAGTTGAGGCTTTATTCTCAGCTAGCCAATTCTAGCTCCCCTAGCTCTAATTCTATTATTTATTTTTACAAGTTGAGTATAGCATAGTGATTTTATTACTTCAATATTATAATACATTTTTTTACATATATTTTTTTAATATTTTATTTACATTTTTTATGATTGACTTTATATTTTTTAAATTATATAATTATAAGGATTTTGTATCTAATTACTGCAAAATTTAACTACCCAGTTTGAATTTTAATTACATATATTTAATATACTCATATTTTTTATTTGAGTATATAAGTGTTGAACCCCCCACTTGAAAAAAACCTACAAGTGCGGGGTTTTTAATTTATTTAAGATTATTTTTATAATAGTTATTACCAAGGAGGAACTTAATGATAAAAAATACAATAACAAACTATCAAAAAGACAAAGAATTTTATAAGCACTTATTTTTAATTACATTGCCAATAGTGTTACAAAACCTGATAACATCATCTCTTAATATGTTAGATACTATGATGATAGGTAAGGTTGGTGAAATACAATTAGCTTCTGTTGGAATTGCTAATCAGTATTATTTTTTATTTTCACTACTTGCAAATGCTATTGCAATAAGTTCGGGTGTACTTATTGCTCAATTATATGGAAAGGGAGATACTAATAATATAAAAAGGGTCTTATCTAGATCATTATTTTATAGTATATCGTTAACTATTATATTTATGACTTTAGGGCTTTTAATACCAGAAAAAATAATAGCAGTTTTTAATAATGATCCTACTGTTATAAAAATTGGTGTTGAATACTTACAAATAGCCATAATAAGTTATTTTTTCACTACTATAACATTCACATTTGCCAGTGGGCTTAGAAGTATAGGTAATACTAAATTGCCTATGTGGGCAAGTTTAATCGCACTTATAGTTAATGGTGTATTAAACTCAATATTAATATTTGGACTCTTTAAAATGCCTGTTCTTGGTATAAAAGGTGCTGCTATAGCTACTCTTATAGCTAGAATAGTTGAATGTTTAATAGTTCTTATAACAGTTTATACTAAAGTAGATATTTTAAAGCTAAGATTTAAATATATCTTTGAATTACCTAAGTCACTGTCTTCTGCTTTAACATCTGTTACTATTCCAATACTTGCAAATGAAGCTTGTTGGGCATTCGGTAATATAACTTATGCAGCGATTTATGCAAGAATAGGCACTGGAGCTGCTGCTTCTATACAAATTTGTTCAACTGTAATGAATTTATTTATGATAATTTCATTTAGTCTTGCTAATGCATCTGTTGTTATAATTGGAAATGAAATAGGAGCTGATAAAAAAGAATCTGCAATAGAAGCATCTAAAAATATTTCTAGTTTAGCACTTAAAATATCAGCTCTTTTAGCAATAATCATGGCTTTAAGTGCGAAATCTATAGTATCATTCTTTAATGTTTCACCTGATGTTAAATTAGCGTCTCAATATATTTTATATATGTATTCATTAGTTATGGTAGTTAGAGTTTATAATAATGTTATGATAGTTGGTATCTTAAGAGGTGGTGGGGATGCTGCTTACGGTTCTATACTTCAAGCCTTAACTTTATGGCTAATAGGTATACCTCTAGCTTACTTTGCTGCATTCGTTCTTTACCTACCAATTTATTTTGTCGTTGCATTTGCTATGGTCGAAGAAATCATTAAAGTTATTTTAATGATGAGAAGATTTAAATCCTTTAAATGGATTAAAAATATAGTTAGTGATGATACTCAAATCGATTTACCTTTAACTGTATAAATATAAATTAAAATAGAAGCCTAACTAAGTTATCAAGAGTAAATTTTGATAAATATTAAAAAAGCTTAATTTCAATATACTATATATGTATAGTATGTTAATACTAAAAATAGGATATCTCTATTTTAGATATCCTATTTTTAGTTCGTATTATATTAAATTAGCGATTATTTTTTGTTTCTAAAAGTATAGGTACTATGTTAAGTATAATAGACATAATAGTCAAAATCCATAATGCAGTTTCCATATAAGGAACTACATCTAATAAAGCCGTCCAGTCATTCAATTTTACCCATTCAGATACCATAGTGTATTCTGAACAAAGTGTCAATGCCGTAAATGATAACCCTATAGCCATAGCAAGTTTATAATTTTTTCCAGATTTATACATATAAAGATTTATAAAAGTAGATATTATAGCAATCCCTCCGAATACTATCCACATATTTTTACCCCCATTAGAATTTTATTTATTTCGCATTAAATAACAATTGCGTATTAAGTTATCTATAATTATATCATATTTTACCAAAAGTTATAACTGCTTGTATATTTCAGCATAATCAACCTTAAGTTGTTCTTTAAGTTCTTGATTTTCTTCTTCAAGTCTTTTGATTTTTCTTTTTAAACTTGCAATAATTGCATCTTTGTTATTATCATTCATTTCTCTTTTAACTTGTGATGGAGTAGGAACTTGTGATTGCTGATGTCTAAGTGTTTCAATACGTTCTCTAATATCTTCATTATCATATAAAGTTTTTTTAGTGACCCCACTTTCATTTGCAACACTATTAAAATTAATAGCCTTTTGAGCCTTTATAAGTCTTTGAATTGCTTTATCAACCTTTTCTTGTGTAATAGCCTTACGTTTACTATGTAACTCTTTTAAATGTTTTGTACGGTTATAATTATTCACTTAATCCACCTTCTTTTTCAACTTATCTAATCTACTGTAAATCATACTTCCTTGATATATTTTAGAATAAATATCTTCATATAATTTTAGTAACTCTTCATTTTCGTTTACCATTTCAGTTCTGTTATACATTTTAGCATTTTCAATTATACTTTTAGTTGAGTTTATTAGTATTTCATACTTAATTGTATCACCTTCAAATGCTCCAACACATAAGTCTTTACATGGACTTCCATTATTACAAGTTAAGCAAGGTGGTTGTTTAGCATAACTGCATTTACCATTTTTTCTTTGCATACAAGTACCATAAGGTGTATCAATAGCATTTAACTTATGATTAGTATAGAGCATATCTATAATATCAGAAGGTATTTCTCCATCATTTTCTTCTTTTAATTTGTTGCTTTCATCAAAACTAAATATACCTTGTTTTATTGCTTTATCAAATACTCTTCTTTTGGTATCATCAAGTAATTTAGCATATCTCATTGTCATTTCAGGGGAAGCATGAGCTAATAATTCTTGTACTGTAAGTATATCAGCACCACCATTTAACATCTTTACAGCATAAGTATGTCTAAAAGAGTGATTTTTAAAATGATATCTATTTCCAAGTTCATCAGTTATATTATAATCTACTGCTAATACATTAAGTTTTTTTTGAATCCACTCTTGACTATATGGTTTACCTTTTCTCGAACCTTTATATCTAACAAATATATAATTATCTGGGTTATTGTCTTGATTACTGTATTTTTTAGAACTATCAATTAAAACTGCCAACATATTAGCAAGTTCATCATCAATAGGTATTCTATGACCTCCTACATACACTTTTTCTATATCTGTTGTTATCCAATATTTATTATTCAATTTAACTAAACAATCATGAGTTAATCCTAAAGCATCTGATACTCTAAGACCTGTTTTAAACATTACATAAACAACAGGAGCAACATCTTTATGAAGATTATCTATATTATCAAATAGTTGTTCTAACACAAAGTTTGGAACGTAATCTATTTGGTCATTCGACTTTTTAGGTACTTTAGGTTTATCATCTGGATATATCAAAACTCTAACATTTTTTATAGGAGAAATATCATATTCTCTAAGTTGAATATCTGATAAAAATTTTTGAATAGTATTCAATGACCATGCTACATATTGTTTAGGATTAGCATCTTTTCGTGTTAAATTCTCTTTAGCATATAGATTCAACCATTCTATATACTTTAATATATGTTGTCTTTGTAAGTTTTTTAAATCATTCCAAGTGGGTTCTAACTCACATATATAGTTTATGAATAAAGAAATTAATTTTAAATAATTCCTTGCCGAACTCCAAGAAAATCTATTGTTAGCAATTAATCTTTGTCTTATATATTTTTTTACTTCTTCTCTTATTTTGAGATTATTTATCTTTTCAAAATCTAAATTATATTCTTTAGAAGATTTACTATAAGTTATTCCATACTGTTCTAAATTTCTAACATTCCATTTGTCTTTTTCCCATTCTTCTCGTTCATCAGTCAAAGTATCAAAAGTGTTCATTATAAATTCTAAAAAATTAGCAATAGCAGTCTTATTTTCATAATCTTTACCTATTATATTTTTAGTTGTAAAAGTTTTTATATTTTTACTATCTAACCAATCTATCCATTGAATATTTGATTTTTCTAAATCTAATTCTTTGAATGAGTTTATATTAGGATATTTCTCATTGATAAATTCTGCTAATCGTCTAATAAACTGCGTTTGGCTTATTAGGGATGATTGCAAACTCCACTCATCAGAAAATAATTTATTATATACTATAAACTTCATTTCTTTATTTATATTTTCATTATTAAATGGAAAATATATATTTTTATTAGTATTTTTGTAGTTTTCAATTTGTTCTTTAAATTGCTCTATATCTCCAAAAAACTCTATATCCCATTTATCATTCTCTAAAAAATAAACTGTTGGTGTTTCTGTGTATGTTACCGATTTATCTTTATTTACTTTCTTTTCAGTATACTTTGATAAAATTTCAGTTATTTTATCATTAGAATTGTTTATTGTATCTTGTCTAAAAATACTTGTTATATTAGTTGTCATTAGTACCTCCTTTAGTTATCTTAAATGATGGTTGTGCTATCTCCCAATTAGCTCTTATATCTTCGTCAGAAGGGTGTAAGTACATATTCATAGTAGTTTGTATTTGAGAGTGTCCTAACCTCTCTTGTACTTGCTTTATATCCTTTGTGGTTTGATAATAGATAGTAGCATGTGTATGTCTTAAAAGGTGAGCGTGAACATCTATTCCAGTTTTCTTTTTAAGCCTTTTAAATAAATCACTAACATCTTGATATTCTAAAGGTTGTCCTTTATTTTCACCTCTTAGTTTTACAAAAACAAAATTAGTATCTATTTCTAATTCATCTAAAATATCATAAGCATAGTCATCAAATAAATCTATCAATTCTTGAGATATGTGTATTTCTCTTTCTCCTGTTTTTAACATTGCTCCATTAGAAAGTTCACCTCTGTCAACTAATTTAATTCTATGTCCTTTGTTATGGTCAAATTTAATATCTTCAATAAATAAAGATAAGGCTTCGCCAATTCTAAGCCCTGTTTCATACAATAATTTGATTAAAAATTCATCTCTTATATTAGTTGTAGCATTATATACCTTTTGCATTTCTTCTTTAGTCAGAACTTTAACTTTACGTCTTGGCTCTTTTATTTTAAGTATATTCTTGCTTGATGGTTTATCTTTATTTACATGGTGTAAAAATCCTTTATAGTGCTTATATCCTCCTGTGAAAACTTGCTTCATAAGTTTATCAACCATATCATTATCTATCTCTTCTGTTCTATACAAATAATCGTAGAAGTTTGTTACAACTGTGATAGTTAAGTTGACTGTTTTTTCTGTTCTCTTAGCCTTAGTAGGTTTAAGAGAAACAACTTTATTGTTTTCATATGGATTTCTAAGCCATCCTACAAAATTAGATAGTGTATTAATATTAACAGCTCTATAATCTACGTTTATTTCTTCAAGGTATTCAAAGTATAGTTTTAAAGAATAAGCATAGGTCTTTTGAGTATTAAAACTCTTTTCGCTATTATCTATATATTTCAAATATCTTGCTACTGGTATTATAGGTAATCCATTATCATCAATCAATAAATACCTTCTTTGGTTATTATTTAATTTTACTTCTTGTACTTTCATCTTTAGCTCACCTTCTTCTTACTTAGTTTGTCCTATATACTTAACGTTATACTATACTTAATACACTATTAACACTGACTACATTTAGTAATATACCTATATAAAAAAAGATATAGGATAAGTATATATAATATACTTACTATCCTACATCTATAATACTACATTTAACTTAGTTAGGCTTCTATTTTTTATTTGTATATTTTCTATCAATCTATTTTAATTAAATTACTTATATATCACAACATCCTATACCAAAAACTCCCGGACCTGTATGAGCACATATACAACTTCCCAAATTAACTTCTAACAATTCTTCAAGTTTAAATTCTTCATTTAATTTTTTCTTTAATGCTTCTAAATCTATATCTCTATCTCCACAACCTACTATAACTTGTTTTTTGCTTAAATCTTCTCCATGTTGTTCTTTTATAAGATCTACTATTTTGTTTATGGCTTGATTTTTACCTCTAACTTGAAAAATTGGTTTGATGAATCCATCTTCTAAACATAATATCGGCTTTATATTTAACATATTTCCTATAGTAGCCTTAGCTAATGATATTCTTCCACCCTTTTGTAGATAATCTAATGTTTCAACTGTGAAGAGCAAAGATGCATTATTTCTTGAACTTTCTAAATGATTTAATATTTCTTCTACATTCTTGCCTTCTTTAGCTAATTTAGCCGCTATAAGTACCATACATCCAATACCTATTGATAAAGATAAACTATCAAAAGTATTAATACTCCCTTGTTTAATATCATTTTTAGCCATTACAGCACTTTGGTATGTTCCTGATGTCTTTGAAGATCCTCCAATATATATAATTTTTCTATTTTGAGATATGTATTTTTCAAAGATATTTTTAAACGCCATATATGTTACTTGAGATGTTTTAGGAAGCTTATCATTTTCTCTAAGCATTTTGTAAAACTCAGCTTTAGTTATATCTATCCCATCCATATATTCTTTATCATTAAACATTATACTAAGTGGTACTATTTCTATATCATATTTTTGTACCAACTCAGCTGGTATATCTGCTAAACTATCACATATTATTTTTATATTACTCATTTTATTTGCCTCCATATTTACTAGCTTTGTATATTAATTCATTATATATATAATTATTTTTTATAATTATTATTATCTAGTACTAATATCTTATCACTATTTATATATATTTTTCAAGTATTACAGCTCTTATGCTTTCATATTTTACATATTCAGGCAAAACCTTCTTTATAGCACTTACCTTTTCGTCTCCAAATCTATTGCATGCATCTATTATCATTTCTTTTTCTTTCTCATTATACATAGACGCTACATCTATATCAAATTTTATACTTTGACCTTGTTTTACATAATCACAAATATACCCAAGGGCAGCTGACATAGACACTTCAACTTCCTCACATACATCTTTTATATCCTTCCCTTGATTTAATAAATCTAGGACTATTTCATCATTCTTTCTATTGTCTCCATCTAAGATAAGTTTAAGTCTTTTTTTATCTTCCCATTTAGGAGTTATATTGTTTTCATTAATATATTCCTTTACTATGTTTATAATATCTTCTCCATATTTATTTATCTTAACAGGACCTATTCCACCTATATCTTTAAGGTGTTCTTCATCTGTTGGATATCTTCCACTTATTTCTTTAAGTGTGTTGCCACTAAGTACCATATAAGATAACACGCCTTCTCGTTTTGATGCACTTAACCTAAATTCTTTTAGTTTTTCATATAGATTTTTATCTGTATTAACTTCAAAGTATTCGCTATCTTTAACACTAGTTTCTTTCACATTTTCTGTTTTATTTAATATGCTAGCCTTATCTATATTTTTCTCTACTAAATACTTTTCTATTATCTCTTCAAATAATTTACCATATCTTTCATACTTAATTTCCCCTACCCCTGATATGTTCATCATTTCATTTTTAGTAGTAGCATATACACTTGCCATATTTCTCAAAGTAGCATCTCCAAATACCATATATGGAGCTATACTTTCATTTCTAGCTATTTCACTTCTTATAGCTATTAATCTTTCGTATAATTCATTTTCCACATATCTTGATTTAGTAACCTTAACTTCTTTAAATTCTACTTTAATTTCTTTTTTTATAACCTTCATAGATTGCTCATTTAATCTTATAGTTGGATAACTTCCTCGAGCACCT
The DNA here is from genome assembly GCF_056995035.1 of Romboutsia sp. Classification (NCBI taxonomy): domain Bacteria; kingdom Bacillati; phylum Bacillota; class Clostridia; order Peptostreptococcales; family Peptostreptococcaceae; genus Romboutsia; species Romboutsia sp. Next base: position 63,103 of record NZ_JBXKIW010000044.1, read on the forward strand.
AAATTTTCTACTATATCTAAAAATCCATGAGATACTAGAGTATTTATAAATGTTTTTAAATCTTCATTAGAATACTTTTTCATTATTCCATAAGTAGATAAACTATCAAATCCAAATTCTAAAACTTTCTTATTTTTAGATCCTCTAAGAACATCTATAATCATAGTTGCACCATAGCCTCTTTTCATTCTTGCAATACAGGATATGACCATTTGTGCATCTAGTGTCTTATCTACTACTTCACCTTCATTCAAGCAGTTACTACAATTATTACAATCATTTTCTAGACTTTCTCCAAAGTAATTTAATATACTTTTTCTATAGCACATATTACTATAAACTAAGTCCACCATTTGTTGAAGTTTTTTGTATTGAACCTTTTTTCTCTCAGGATTTTCTATTCCGACTTCCACTAAGTATTTTTGAGTATGCAGATCTCCTGGAGCAAATAGTAAAATACATTCACTATCTTCTCCATCTCTTCCTGCTCTACCTATTTCTTGGTAATAGTTTTCTATACTTTGTGGCATATTATAATGAATTACCCATCTAACATTAGGCTTATCTATACCCATACCAAAGGCATTTGTTGCTACCATTATTTTTATATCATCATTTATAAAATTTTCTTGATTTTCTTTTCTAATTTCTGTAGATAATCCTGCATGATATTTAGATACTGAATAATTTCTTTTTAGTAGTCCTTCATAGATACTTTCCACTTCTTTTCTAGTTGCTGCATAGATTATTCCACTTTCATTTTTATGATTTTCTACATAATCCATTAAATATCTATTCTTAGATGATGATTTAACTATATTTATAGATAAATTTTCTCTGTCAAATCCAGTTATATAAACATCTGGATTATTAAGATTCAATACTTTTTCAATATCTTCTCTAACTTCATCACTTGCAGTTGCTGTAAAAGCAGTTACTATAGGTCTAGTTTCTAGACTTTTTATGAAGTTTGGAATTCGCTTATAACTTACTCTAAAATCATGCCCCCACTGAGAAACACAGTGCGCTTCATCTATAGCAACTTGACTTACATTTTTACATCTTATTAAGTTTATAAAGTCTAAACTATCTAATCTCTCTGGTGCTACGTATATTATTTTATATTTATTTTCTTTTATATTTTCTAATACTATATTATATTCACTTGCTGAAAGAGAACTATTTATAAGTTCAGCTTCAACTCCCATCGTTTTTAGGGCATCTACTTGATCTTTCATAAGTGATATTAATGGCGAAATTACTATTGTTATACCTTCTATAGCTAAGGCTGGGACTTGATAACAAACAGATTTCCCTCCACCTGTTGGCATTATGGCAAGTACATCTTTTTTATTTATTATTGAACTTATAATATTCTCTTGCCCTTTTCTAAAACTTGTATATCCGTAATATTTATATAATATATCTAAAGG
>NZ_JBXKIW010000045.1:0-42798 GCF_056995035.1 Romboutsia sp.
AAAAATTATATAAGGTTTTAATTTCAAAAATAAATTTAGATGAAGAAGTAGAAATACTAAATACTAAGGTATACTTTGCTAGAAGTAAAAACTTAATATTAGACTATTATACACACGATATTATAAATAAAAACAACAATAAATCAACTAATCAAATAGAAAATATTCTAAATAAACTTACCGTAAAAAATACTAAAAAACAATGTAGTGATGCAATGTTAATAAAGAGCCATATCGATAAAAAAATCAATGATTTAAAAGATGAAATAACAAAAACCTTAGAAGAGAAGATAAATTCAATAGAATTCAACATAATCAAACTTAGAGATAAAAGTTTTAAAGATAAATATTTAGATTACTCAAAAATAAAACAACATATTGAATATTTAAATGATATAGAAAACATATTAAATAATTTGAGGTGATATTTTGGATAATAATAAAAAATATATTTATGAAATTAAAGAAATACTTTTGAGTTCACCACTTAGAGAAAGGTTAACAACAGAAGCTATTGTACCGTTTAAAGATATAATTTTTAGGCAACTAGGAGAGGTTATACAAGGAGTTAAGGTATTAGAAAATAATAAAGATGATGTACTTAAAATAGTTATAGTAGGAGAAGTTAAATCAGGAAAATCGAGTTTAGTAAATGCACTTATAGGAAATGAAGTAAGTGAAGTTGATGTATTAGAAGCTACTTCAGATATAATAGAAGTTGTTTATGATAGCAACTCATATATAAAAAAGAATAAGAATATTACACAAGTTAGGCTTAATTTAGATTATTTAAAAAAAATAAATATAGTAGATACACCAGGGCTTAAAAGTATAACGGTAAAGAATGAACAAAAAACGCTAAACTATATTCAAAATGCAGATTTAATCTTATTTGTAGTGGATGCAACCCATTTAGGTCAAGAAGATATCATAGATGCCCTAGATATAATATGTGAATATAAAAAGCCTATAGTAGGAGTAATTAACAAATGTGATTTATTAAATGATGACAAAGAGGAAACACTAGAGTATATACAAGATGAATATGGAATTTATATAGATGAATTTTTTATGATATCTTCATATTTAGAATACCAAGATAAATTAAGCAGTAAAGCTAAAGCTAAAAGCACAGATTTAATAATTTCAAATTACACAGATCTAAGAAATAATTTTAATATGCTTAACAAGTACATACAAAATATATATGAAAATTGTAAAGATATAAAGTTAGAGAGCGTTAAATCATCTCTAGAGGGAATTATTCATAAGGATATTTTAAATCATTATGATTATTTAAAAAGCTTATCAGTATTTATTGATGAACTTAGTAAGTATGAAGAAGCTCTTCAAAATAAATTTGATTATATATGCTCAAAAATGGACTTTGAAATAAATGATTGGTCAAATAGAATTTTCTTTAATGATGAAATAAACAAAATAAAAGACAATATAGACAATGCAAGGTTATATATAAATGAAAAATATATAAATGATTTAATAAATAAAAAGAAGATAGAATTGGATAATTTATTTTTTATAGAGTGGAGTGAATGTCTAAAAGAAATTAGCAATGAAATGGATGATGACATAAAAAAATATGTTAATGAGATAACTTATAAAAATGAATTTTTAAGTACTCCAAATTTTAAAGTTGATGGTGACAAGACAAATATAAATGATATGCTAGCAGTAGTTGGAACAGGAGCAGTTCTTGGGGCTACTTCAGGAGGAATATTATCCATATATAGTGCAGCTATAGGTTCCTCAGCAGCGTCAATGACTATAGGAACCGCTATGGTAACATATTGTCCACCGCTACTTATTGCAGGAACTATAAGTGGAGCATTAGGCAAAGCTATATATGAAAAGGTTCAATCTGATAAAAAAAATAAAGAGATATTAAAAGATGTAGATGACTTTATAGAAGTAATAAAATACAAGATATTAGAACAACTAAAAATTGGATATAATGACTGTAGCAAAGAAATAGTTTTTACAACTTTAGAAATATTAAAAAATATAAAAGGTGTTTCTATGAATAAATATGAAATGGAGGTTTTAGTAAAAGACATAGAAAATTATATTCAAGATTTAAATTGTTGTATAAGTAATTAATAATTTTCATTTAACTAAATAAATTTTAACAAAAACCGTCATTTTATCATATAGTAAAGTATAGTATACAAAGGTAAGGAGTAATTAGTATGATTACTATAAGTTTATGTATGATAGTGAAAAATGAAGAAAAAGTAATAAAAAGATGCTTAGAAAGCATATTTGATGTCATAGATGAAATAATAATAGTTGATACAGGCTCAAATGATAATACAAAAGAAATAGCAAAAAATTATACTGAAAATATATATGATTTTGAATGGATAGATGATTTTTCAGCAGCAAGGAATTTTTCTTTTAGTAAAGCTACAAAAGATTATGTATTATGGATAGATGCTGACGAAATTTTAGATGAAGTAAATAAAACTAATCTATTAAAATTAAAAACTAATTTAAAACAAAATATTGATGTAGTAACTATGGAAACTTATATGTATATAGATGAAAATAAAAATCTTAAAATAAGAGCAAGAAGAAATAGAATGGTAAACAGAAATAAAAATTTTAAATGGATTGGATTTATACATGAATATATTGAAATAGAAGGTAGTATTTATGATAGTGATATTGCAATAATACATGATAAAATAAAATGTGCAGATGATAGAAATCTTAAAATATACCAAAAAAATATAAATTTAGGAAATAAATTAAGTGACAGAGATTTATACTATTACGGAAAAGAATTATATTATAATTGTATGCTTGATGAAGCTATAGAAATATTAGGAGTATTTATAACAAAAGATGCGTGGGAAGAAGAAATTGTAGATGCTTTATGCAAAATAGGAGAATGTTATTTATGTAAAAAAGAAAGAGCCAAAGCTAGGGAGTATTTTTATAAAACTTTTGAGTATATAGAGCCAAGAGGAGAAATACTTTATAATATAGCAAATTCATTTGAAGAAGAAAAAAGATGTAAGCAAGCAATATACTGGTATGAGATAATATTGAATCTTCCAATACCAAAAGATTGTCATCAATGTATAAATTTAGGTTGCTGGAGATTTAAACCACATTTGAATTTATGTGCTTGTTATTTTGAAATGAATGATTTATCTAAATCTTATTATCACCATAAGAAATGCCAAGAAATAAATCCATTAGATGAATGTGTTATATATAATGAAGAATATTTCAAATCAATAATAAAAGGATAAAAGCTATAAATATTTATAGCTTTTATCCTTTTATTTTTTATTATCCTTATAAAAAATTCAATTTGATTCATTAAAATATGTTTAAAGACAATATAAAGTATAAGAACAGATTTATATAATTAATTATTTAAGAAACTTAGAAAATTTATATAAACGAACAGCACAGCTTTTAACTAAATAGTTTATATATCCATAGACATCTTCTATATTGTCATCACAACATAATTCAGTAATATTAGATCCAAATTGTAAATTAAGATTACTTATGTAACTAAATTGAATACAAACCATAGATAAAAAATAGATTAAAGTAAATATAAATAATAAAATAATAAGAAGAAACATTTAACCCTCCCCCTCATGCTAGATAGCATGTCCTTTAAATAAATTCTACTATATTATTGAATTAATATCATCTTAAAAATAATTACATAAAAACTAATAAAATGACATAAAATTATAAAAATAGTTAACAATATGTTATTAATATAAAATATACGGATGAATGTTGTAAAATATTACAATAAAAAAGATAAAAATAACACTCATCTTATCTAAAAGGATAAATCCATCAAGTCTGATAAATTTAGATATAGGATTTAGTAAATTTGCTAAATACGCCAACAAACTAATATCTATCACATAGATATTAACAAATAACTAAGTTATTACACTAACTGTAATAGTAACAAAAGGAATTATACTATAAATTTTATTAGTATAATTTTTTTATACACTTTGTTATTAAATAAAGTTCATTTAAAATCAAGCTACTAAAATGTTTTATTTTAAACATATAACCTAACCCTTTATAAATCTTTGAATAAATATTATTATATAGTATAGCATTCTTTGAATATATTGAAATAGTAACTTAGGAGGACGAAATGAATAATACTAAAAAATTGACAGAAGCAGGACTTTTGTCAGCTTTATTTATAGTAAGTGCAATAGTAGCAGTAGGGAGTGGGTTTGGGTATGCCTTTTACTTGGACTTCGTAGTGCCAGTATTTTTTTGTATAGTATGTATAAAATGTGATTTTAAATATAGTGTTTTATCTGGAATAAGCTCATTGATTATAGTAGGACTAGTACTTGGAAATATAGGAACGGCTGTATGGGCAAGTCAAAGTGTAATTCTTGGAATTATGTGTGGAAGCTTAATTACTAAAGAAAGTACTATTATGGATGATTTAGTGTATGGATCTATATTAGGAGTTATACTTATGGTTTTTATAGATGTATATGCATCAAAACTAATAGGATATAGTTTTATGAGGGAGTTTAGAGGATATATGAAAGTATTTCCATATAAAGAATACGTAGATGTAGTTTATTATTTGTTTATAGCATTATTTCCTTTTGGGACTGTGTTTAGCATATATTATTTATCGTTAATATTATCGAAAAAATTGAATATATTAAAAGGAAATGGTGAGAAAAAATTACAAATAATAAATAGCTTTAGAAAGTGTTCAAGGTTTGTATGTTGTTCTAAAAATATATTTTATGGATGTGTAATTTACATATTCATAGCAGAAATTTTAAGCTTATTAAAAATAAATTTAGATGGTGTTTACATAAAAACAATTTTAATATCTATTAATTATTTATGCTTATATTTTGTAATAAGAGATGGATACACAACATTACAAAATTATTTATTATCAAAGTATCAAAAAGTATCTTATGCAAGAATATTATCTATTGGAACATTAATATTGTTAATAGGTATATTTAAGATAACTACATTATCAATTATAATTTTTAATATAGTATTAGACTTAAAGCTAAATATAAGGAATAAACAAATAAATATAATAAATAACTACGTAAACAGCTTAGCAAACAAATAAATGTAGGAGGTTATCATGAAAAAAAATATAGATTGGCTCAAAAAAATACCATTTGCCCATAGAGGATTATATAATGAAATGTTTCCTGAAAATTCTATGGGTGCATTTAAAAATGCTGTTAAATATGGATATGGTATAGAATTAGATGTTCAATTTACTAAAGATAAAAAGGTAGTAGTATTTCATGATGATAATTTAAAAAGAATGACAGGTAATAGACATGATGTTATAGGCTTAACTTATAGCGAAATAAATAAATTAGTTCTATTAAATACAAATGAAAGAATCCCATTATTAAAAGAGGTATTAAATATTGTAGATGAAAAAGTACCTATAATAATTGAAATAAAAGAATGTGGAGAATGTATAAAGTTAAGTCAAGAAGTATATAATATAACTAAAAAATATAAAGGTAAATACTCTATTCAATCTTTTAACCCTAGTATTATAAAATGGTATAAAGATAATGCAGATGAAATAATAAGAGGACAATTATCTTGTTATTTTCAAGACGTAGCCTTAAAATGGTATAAAAAAATAGCTTTGAAAAATATGATATTAAATTTTATAAGTAAGCCAGATTATATATGTTATGGACTATATGGGATAAATAACATTAGAGTAGCATCTTTAAGAAAGAAAATGCCTATTGTATCATGGACAATAAGAAATGAAGAAGAAATGAAAAAAGCATATAATTATTCTGATAATATAATATTTGAAGGATTTATGCCACCAAAATAAATAAAAGGATTGACAAATTATAAGATTCAGAATATATTAGTATTAACAATTTATTATTTAAAGCGATGAAAAGAAAAAGTAAAACTAATGTAGTCTAACAGAGAGTTTCCGTTTGGTGAGAGGAGCAAGATAAATTAGTTTGAATACATCTTAGAGCAGTTTTCCTGAAAGATAACAACCATTAGGGAAAATCGGATTAGCACACGTTATAGTGCAAAGGTATAACCATAGATTGGCATACCTACTGAGGTTAATATTGTAAGATATTAATGAATTAAGGTGGTAACACGTGAGTAACGCTCTCGTCCTTTTATTAGGATGAGAGCTTTTTTAATACAAAAAATCAAAATTAAAAATATTAAAGCGTAATGCAGGAGGTAAAAAATGATAAATTTAGATGATCAAATTAAAATAATATTAAAAGGCGTAGATGATATAATAGATGAAAAAGATCTTAGAGAAAAATTAATAAAAGCACATAAAGAAGGACGTCAATTAGTTGTAAAATTAGGGCTTGATCCATCAGCTCCAGATATACACTTAGGGCATACTGTAGTTCTTAGAAAAATGAAGCAATTACAAGATTTAGGGCATAAGGTAATAATAATAATAGGAGATTTCACGGGTAAAATAGGAGATCCAACTGGAAAATCTCAAGCTAGAAAAGCATTAACTACAGAACAAGTTTTGGAAAATGCAAAAACTTACGAAGAACAAATATTTAAAGTTTTAGATAAAGAAAAAACAGAAGTTAGATTTAATAGTGAATGGTTAGCTAAGTTAAACTTTGAAGATGTAGTAAAATTAGCAGCTACAATAACGGTAGCAAGAATGTTAGAAAGAGAAGATTTCAAAAAGAGATATGAAAGTCATATTCCAATATCAGTACATGAATTCTTCTATCCATTAATGCAAGGATACGATTCAGTAGCAATAAATGCTGATATAGAACTTGGAGGAACAGATCAAAGATTTAACTTATTAATGGGAAGAGCATTACAAAAAGAATTTGGTCAAGAATCACAAATAGTTATAATGATGCCTTTAATAGAAGGATTAGATGGTGTCAATAAAATGAGTAAGAGTTTAGGAAACTACATTGGTGTAGATGAAGAAGCTGGTATAATGTACCAAAAGGCAATGGAAATACCAGATGAGTTAATAGTTAAATACTACAATTTAGTAACAGACGTTCACCCTGATGTAGTTAATAAGATAGAACAAGACTTAAAAGAAGATAGAGTTAATCCAAGAAATGTAAAGATGGAGCTTGCTAAGGAAATAGTAAGGCTATATCATGGAGAAGAAAGAGCTAATTTTGCACAAGAGAGATTTAAATCAGTATTCCAAAAAGGACAAATACCGGTTGATATATTAACTGTAGAAGCGGATGCACAAGGTTTTGACTTAGCTGAAATAGTAGTTGCTAACAAATTAGCTCCAAGTAAAAGTGAATTAAGAAGATTAGTAAAACAAGGTGGAGTTAAGGTGAATGAAGAAAAGATAGCTGACCTTCAAGAAGTAGTAGCTGAGGGTGAATTAGTTGTTCAAATAGGAAAGAAAAAATTCATAAAAATCATTGTAAAATAATATAATACAAATAAAAATCACCTTCTTTGATAGAAGGTGATTTTTTAATTGTAAAAATTAAAAATAAATGTTATATTTTATCTAATATACAATGAAATAATATGAGAAGAGGGGCACTATGTATTTACCGAGCAGAATAATTAAAATATTATCTAAAATGAATAAATCATATATCATATATTATAATAAAGGGAAAATATCTTCTGTTGTAACTGATAATAACAATATTAAAATAGAAGTATCTAGTAAAGGATATTGTATAAATTTAAAGGGGTCACAAATAATCTTAAATAACTTAGAAGCTTTAGAACCACTACTATTTAAGGTCAATATGCTAAATAAAGAAGGTAAAAATAAAAATAAATTTAAAATTAAAGATAGCTTTGTAGAAATTTTTTCTGAGAATGAAAACACATTCGCAGTTGAATACAATCAAGGAAATATAATGTCTATTATAATGGATGAACCAAAACTATTTATAAATAAGACTAGTACAGGCTATTTACTAAATGTAAATAATAAAGATATTGCAGTAGATAAATTTTCAGATATAAAGAAACTTTTAATTAAGATGCATATAATAGAAAGTAAGAAAAAAAGTAAAATAGAAAGTAATAAAAAAACTAAACTATTATACAAAAAAGATGATATAGGCTTTGAACAATTAAAATTAAATATTTAAGATAAAAAGGAACACATATTTATAGAAAAAATATTTTGAATTAAGAAATAAAAAATAATAATTTAAAAAAGGAGGTAATTATGGATAATTATAATAAATCAATTCCTAGAGAAAATTTAATAATGCTATTAATGGCAGGAGGAATTATAGTTTTTAATATAATAGGATTTATAATAGCGTACTTTGTATGGAAAGAATATAGTAAAGACTCTGACTTTATAGGCGTTAATGGAAGAAGACTTTTAAATTTCCATATATCTTTTATAATATATGAAATAATAGCAGGTATTTCAATGGTAGTACTTGTAGGAGTTATACTAATGCCATTAGTTAGTATAGCTTACTTTATATTAATAGTACTTGGAATGATAAGATATGGTTCACATGTAGACTATGAATATCCACTAACCTTTAATATTATAAAATAATATAAATATAAAAATAGACTGAAAGGCTATATTGAAGCAGTTCATATAGTCTTTTTAATATGTCTGTGTAAATAAATTGATAAAAGTGGTATTAATTTATTTACACAGACATATTATTAGACTACTGTTAAATTGTATATGAGATTGAAAACTTTATTAAAATAAATGCTAATAGGGGGGAATATATTGCTGAAAAAACACATAGGGGAAATAGGGTTAATATCCATAGCTATAATATGGGGTAGTGGATTTGTGGGAACACAATTAGCACTAGACGGAGGATTAACTCCTCTTCAATTAATAACTTTAAGATTTTTTATAGCATCAGTTTTGATTAATATAATATTTTTCAAACAAATCAAAGAAAATATAAATAAAGAAGTAGTAAAAAAGGGGATTTTATTAGGATTCTTTTTATTTACATCATTTGTAGTTCAAACTATAGGTATATTATATACAACACCATCTAAAAATGCTTTTATAACAGCTACTAATGTTATTATCGTACCTTTTATAGGTTATTTTATTTACAAAAGAAAACTTGATAAAATAGGAATGATAAGTAGTATAATTACTCTTTTAGGAATAGGTATATTATCTTTAGAAGCAGATTTTTCTATTAATATAGGAGACTTTTTAACTTTAATCTGTGCTTTTGGATTTGCATTTCATATATTCTTTACAAGTGAATATGCATCAAAATTCAATCCTATAGTACTAACTTCTATACAATTTAGTGTTGCATTTTTATTATCTTTAGTAGCACAAGTGTTTATAGGTGAGGCGAAAATAGATGCAGGTACAAGTGGGTATTTAGGTGCACTATACTTAGGTATATTTAGTACTACTATAGCTTTTTTATTGCAAACGATATGTCAAAGAAAAGTAGATGGAACGAAAACTGCGATAATACTTTCTACAGAAGCAGTATTTGGTACTTTATTTTCTATAATAATATTAAAAGAAGTAATTACATTAAGAATGATTTTAGGAAGTTCTATTATATTTATATCAATCATAATGGCAGAAACTAAATTATCTTTTTTAAAAAATAAAAATACATATATGGAAGAATTATGTAGTGAGGCAATACAAGAAAATGAAAATGAGTAATTAAAACGTAGAAGATGATTAAAAAATTTAATTTATATTTAAAATTTAAGTAGATAAATCCAAGCTAAAGATGATAAACTATAAAAGGTAATAATTTCCAAATATATTTTAAATTTATTGTTTAATGTAAAAAAGCTCGGGTATATATAGAGTATAGCAATTTAAATAATAAATTAAAATTTATATAAAATAAATATGGTGGAGGTAATAATTATGAAAAAGTTTGTTTGTACAGTATGTGGATATATACATGAAGGGGAAACTGCACCAGAAAAGTGTCCAGTATGTAAGGTAGGAGCTGAAAAGTTCGAAGAAATGAAAGGTGAAATGGTTTGGGCTGATGAGCACAGAGTAGGAGTAGCCCAAGGAGGGGATGAAGATATATTAGAGGGATTAAGAGCTAACTTTACTGGTGAATGTACTGAAGTTGGTATGTACTTAGCTATGAGTCGTCAAGCTGATAGAGAAGGATATCCAGAAGTTGCAGAAGCATACAAGAGAATAGCTTTTGAAGAAGCAGAACATGCTGCTAAGTTTGCAGAATTATTAGGAGAAGTAGTAGTAGCTGATACTAAAGCTAACTTAAAAGCAAGAGTTGAAGCTGAATACGGAGCAACTGAAGGTAAATTAAAGCTAGCTAAAAAAGCTAAAGAATTAGGATTAGATGCTATACATGATACAGTTCATGAAATGTGTAAAGATGAAGCTAGACATGGTAAGGCATTCTTAGGATTATTAGAAAGACATTTTGGAAAGTAAAAATAATAAATAGTTAATATATAAATGGAGAAGGTATATACCTTCTCCATTTTAGACTGTGAGGATGTAGATAGATTTGTTTTTACACAAACCTACCTACAGTATTATGCTTTTCTACAAAATTTTAGAAATCCATATCTCCTACAGAATCTAAACAAACAAAGTATACTCTTCCTAATATTGAAGGTGAAGTTGCGAGTTGATTAATAAGAACTAAAACATTTCCTATTCTACCTAGTACTTTAAGATTTTCAACAGCTAGCCATTTACCAGTTAAACTAACTGTTTTAGAACTAGAAAGAGTATTGAAAATGCCATCATTACAGCAACATTCATCACATTTAAATTTACATTTTTCTTCATGACGTCTATCAAGTAATGAAATTAAATCATTTTCAAAATTAGCTTGAGTAATACCACTATTAAGAGTGTATCTGAATACAATAGCTTTTGTATCACATAAAGATATATGGTCTACAGTTAATTCTAATTGAGCAATTGCACTTGTAATAGGACCTGTAACAGGAATAGGATAATATACAGCATTAGTAGATCCTATTCTTATTACGTCACAATTACAAGGTTCAAAACCGTTAAATGTAGCGCTAAGCTCTCCTAAATTATCATTCTCCTCAAGCGGTCTAAGAAAAGCTCCTGTTATATAACTGTCTCCTATAAATCCAAATGGACCAAATGTAGCATCTGAAGTTAATGTTGTATTTGATAATAATTCTAAAGCTTCTCTCATACTTTTTTTACAGCAACATTCTTCTTTTTTATGATTGTCTTTATGTTTATCATCTTTCCAATCATTTTGTTCTGATTGACAGTAGTCATCATATTGTCTATCATAATAATCATCTTTCGAATAGTTTTTATCTGATTTATAATTATACATATAATCATACTCCTTCAATTAAATAATACATTGTAGTACATAGGTTATAGAAGTAACCTATGTACTACAATATATTATTATTTACGATAAAATGTTCCAAAAATATAAAAATTATTTACAACTAAATCTAACTTACAAGCAAGAGTTGAAATTAAAATACAAAAATAGAGAATGCTTACGCTTTCTCTATTTTTTATGTAAACAAAGCCTTAGATAAACATATCAATTACAGATATAAGTTAGTTTACTATAGACACAACGATGCTAAATATTTACAATTAAAGTTAGTATAAATTAAAAGGAGCATATTATGAAACTAGTATCAGTAAGAAAATGTGATAATTATGAATATGAAAATGTAAAAAAATCAGTTGATAAAATGTTAAAAGATATAGGTGGAATAGATAAATATATAAAACCAAATAGTAAAGTTTTAATAAAGCCAAATTTACTTATGAAAAAAAGACCAGAAGAAGCAACAACAACTCATCCGATGGTAGTGAAAGTAGTTTGTGAAAAATTACTGGATCTAAATTGTAAAGTAATAATAGCAGATAGCCCAGGAGGACCTTATACTGTCAATTCACTAAAAAACATATATAAAGCTTCTGGCATTGAAGAGGTAGCAGATGAACTTGGTGTAGAGTTAAACTACGATATATCTGAGGTGAAGATTGAAAATCCTAAGGGGCATGCACTTAAATATATGGACATCATAAAGCCTATAACAGAAGTAGATCATATAGTAAACCTATGCAAATTAAAAACTCATCAAATGGCAACTTTTACAGGAGGAACTAAAAATTTATATGGATGTATTGCAGGACTTAAAAAAGCAGAAATTCATTATAGGTTTCCAACAGAGGAATTATTCTGTGAAGATGTACTTTTAGACATATGTTCTTATGTAAATCCAACCCTTACTATAATGGATGGAGTTATAGGGATGGAAGGAGAGGGACCATCAGCAGGAAAGCCTAGAAAAATCGGAGCACTTCTTGCATCGTCGAGCCCTTATGCTATAGATTATGTAGCTTGTAAATTGATAAGTTTAGAAACACATAAAGTACCTACATTAAGGGGTGCTATTAAAAGAGACTATATAAAAGAAGATGGAAGTGACATAGATATTGTAGGTGATGACATGAAAAATTTAATAATAAAAGATTTTGATATACCCAAAACTAGCAAAGATTTTAGATTACTTTCATCAAGTCTACCAACGTTTTTACATGAACCACTTACAAAGATGATTACACCTAAGCCAGCTATAAGACATAAGGATTGTATAAAGTGTGGGAAATGTATAGAAGCCTGCCCAGCTAAGGTTATGAAATTAAATGAGAAGGTTGAGATAAATTTAAATAATTGTATTAGGTGTTACTGTTGTCATGAGTTATGTCCTAAAAAAGCAATAGATGTTAAACGTAGCTTTATATTTAAAATGATTAAATAATAAAGCTATAATTAGTTATGTAAATATGAAAGTAAGGATAACTTGGATTTAAGAAACAAAAGTATAAGATTATAAAGATTATGTGTAAACATATTGAAAGCTAGTACATATATAATACTAATTATATAAATAGAGGTGTAATATGGAAAATAAAATAATTGCTTTTTTTGATTATAATTGTCCATTTTGTTATATAGGATTTAGTATTATAGAAGAGTTAAAATATCAATATAAAATAGAATGTATTTATAAAGCTTGCGAATTATATCCACAAATACAAACAGGTGGTATTTCAAAGGAAGATTGTCTACATGGATATGATATAGATAGTATTTATAATAAGTTAAGAAAAATCGGCAATAAAAATAGTCTGGAATTTGGTGATTTAGATAGAAAATATAATTCTCATAAGTCTTTGCTTTTAGCAGAATTTGCACAAAATAATAATAAAATTACGGAATTTTCTAGAGCTATTTATGAAAAATACTATAACTTTGATAAAGATATTTCTGATGATATTTTATTAAGAGAGATATATAATAATTTAAATTTAGATTATGATTATGCCATTGAACAAATAAATAATGGAAACCTAGAAAAAAAATTAAAAGAAAACATGGATTTAAAAGCTAAATTAAATATTGAAATTTTACCAACCTATATAATAAATGAGGAAAGTATATTAAATGGTATTTTAACTAAAAATAAATTTTTGAAAATTTTGAAAAATTATAATTAGCATATTTGAGTTGAATTCAAATATATTATCTTGAATTAACATATAGCTATTTAAGGAAATTAAATAGCTATATTCTATATAGACTTTAAATATTTAGATGTATCATTGAAGTTTTTTTATATAACTAAACTACGTACGAAAATAAAAATGAAAATAAAATCATTCGTAATTGTATTTAAAATGATGTTTATATAAGGTATAATAAAGTAAAACATAATATGTATTGTAAATATTCATATAAAATGGAGGATATACTAAAAATATCTCATAAAGTAATGCCAAGTGGAGCAGAGCATGATGCTATGGCGTTTAGTAAAATTTGTGATACGGCAATGGTATTTATACCTTGCTATAGAGGAATAAATCATAATAAAAGTGAGTTTTCATCACTAATTAATATATATGATGGAGCGAACGTTATATATGAATATCTAAAGGGAGAATTGTAGACATGATACTTATAAAAAATGGAAGAGTAATAGATCCAAGTACTAAGAGAGATGAAGTTATAGATATTGTTATAAAAGACAATAAAATTGAGAAGGTAGGTAAGTTTGGGATAATAAGTGAATATAAAAGTGTCATAGATGCAAGTGGATACATAGTAGCACCAGGATTAATTGATGTACATGTACATTTTAGAGATCCAGGATTTAATCATAAGGAAGACATAGAGAGTGGTTCATTATCAGCTGCGAAAGGGGGATTTACAACGGTTATATGTATGGCAAATACTAATCCAATAGTAGATAATGAAAAAACTTTAAAATATATAAATGATAAAGCTAAAAAGTCACCAATTAATGTATTGCAAGTAGGTTCTATAACTAAAGGATTCAAAGGACAAGAATTAGTAGATATGGACAAACTTAAAACTTGTGGTGCTGTAGGATTTAGTGATGATGGACTTCCTATAATGAACAGCGATATAATACTTGAAGCTATGAATAAAGCTAAGAAATTAGATGTACCTTTAAGTTTCCATGAAGAAGATCCAGCTTTAATAACATGTGCAGGTATAAATGATGGTAAAATATCTAAGCAAATGGGTATAGTTGGAGCACCGAATGTAGCAGAGGACGTTATGGTAGCAAGAGACTGTATGTTAGCTTTAAAGAGTGGAGCAAAGGTAAATATACAACATATAAGCTCGCAAATATCTGTTGAAGTTGTAAGACTTGCTAAGAACTTAGGAGCTAATGTATTTGCAGAAGCTACACCACATCATTTTACATTAACTGAAGATGATGTATTAGAATATGGAACTAATGCAAAAATGAATCCTCCTCTTAGAACAGTACATGATAAATACAAGATTATAGAAGCTCTGCAAGATGATACTATTGAAATAATAGCTACAGACCATGCACCTCATACATATGAAGAAAAGAACGTAGAGTTTACAAAAGCTCCAAGTGGTATAGTAGGACTTGAAACAGCATTAGCGCTTGGTGTAACTAACTTAGTTAGAAAAGATCATTTAAGTATTATGAAGTTATTAGAAAAAATGACTATAAATCCAGCTAAACTTTATAATTTAGAAAGTGGATGTATAAAAGAAGGAGCACAAGCTGATTTAGTAATATTTAATCCTAATGAAAAGTATGTAGTTAATGAATTTGTTTCAAAATCTAGCAATTCACCATTTAAAGGAGCTACGTTATATGGAAAGATTAAGTATACTATATGTAGAGGCAATGTAGTATTTGAGGATATAGAAGAAAATAAATAAAAATGAAAATACCCAATATCTTAAATTAGATATTGGGTATTTTTATTTTTAATATATTAAATAAACATTATTTATATATAGCCTTAATAGGATCTAATTTAGAAGCCTTAATAGCCGGTATAATACCAAATATTATTCCAGTTATAACTGTTGCAACACTTGCAAATAAGAAGCTGTTTGCATTAGGGATAGCTTTAAATGGTAAATAGTTAGATGCATAGTTTACCACTATAGATCCTATTATTATACCAAGTATTCCACCACATACTGTTATAAATACAGCTTCTGTTAAAAACTGTAGCATTATGTCTCTTGGCTTTGCACCAATTGCTCTTCTTATACCTATTTCTCTTTGTCTTTCCATTACAGATACATACATTATATTCATAACTCCAACTCCACCTACAAACATAGATATAGCAGTTATAGCAGTTATAAACATATTAATCTTAGAAACCATTGCATCAAGAGATTGTGTTTGTTCAGTTGGATCTTCAGGAGTATAGGTACCATTTATATCAGGATGAAGTTCAGATAGTTTATCTGTTACTCTAGATGCGACCTCAAATACATCATATCCTTTAGAAACTACTAAATCCAACATATATATTTCAGATGGATATGAATATTGACTCATTAGACCATCAAAGGTTTTTTTAGGCATATATGATGTAGCATAACTAAGTTCAGGAGACATTCCTAAATCATACATATTATTAGAATTATCTTCTTCATTTAGTACTGAACTTTCATCTACAATTCCTATGACTTCATATATATTACCACTCATAGTAATTCCATTACCTATAGCACTCTCAGGGTTACCAAATAACTCAGTTGCACTTTGCATAGTTATCATTATTACTTTTCTATCCTCATCTTCAATAGAGAAATTTCTACCATACATAGCTTTTACTTTGCTATCTTTTTTTAATTCAGATATCTCAATAGAAGTACTTTTTTTATCGAAAGATGCATCTGATGAAAAAGTAGAGCCAAAATCAAAATCATCTTTGCTAGGTCCTATTCTTTCAACACCTTCAATAAAAGAAAGGTCTTCTAAATCTTTTTGGGCAAAAGGTTTTAAAAACGTACTCATACCCATCATATTAGAGTCTGCTGGTTCAAAGCTAATTCTTGTTTTATTAGGATTTACTTTATCAATAGAATCAGTCACTTCTTTTTTCATACCATTACCAATAGAACTTACAAGGATCACAGAAGTAATACCCATTATAATCCAAAGTAGGGTAACAGCTACTCTAAGTTTATGCCCTTTTAAATTAGATAAAGAACTTTTTATTAAATTCATGGACTACACCTCCAAAGACAATACGCCATCTTTAAGTTTTACAACTTTAGTGGAGTATTTTACTAAGTCATTATCATGGGTAACCATTATTACAGTTTTACCTTGTTCATTTAAACTTTTAAGAAGTTCCATTATTTCGTTACTAGTTTCACTATCTAAAGCTCCAGTAGGTTCATCTGCAAATATAAGAGAAGGACTATTAACTAATGCACGAGCTATAGCTATACGTTGTTGTTGACCACCTGATAATTGAAGGGGTAGATTTTTCATTTTATCTAAAAGTCCAACTGCTTTTAATTTTTCACAAACTATCTCTTCTCTTTCTATCTTTTTAGGACCTCCATCATAAATAAGAGGAAGTTCTACATTTTGATAGACATTTAAAGTTTCTATTAAGTTAAACTGTTGAAAAATAAAGCCTATATTTTTATTTCTAAAAACAGACCTTTGATTTTCATTCAAGTTAGTTACATTTTCATCATTAAATATATAATCGCCATCATCAAATTTATCTAAAAAAGCTAGAACATTAAGTAATGTAGTTTTACCACTACCTGATTTACCCATTATCATAACGAATTCTCCAGCTTTTATATCTAAATTTAAAGATTTAAGGACATGGAATTTTTCTTTACCAACCTTATAGTACTTTTGAATATTTTTTAATTTAATTATAGAATTCAACTTACTTTTCAACCCCTTCTTCAGAAGTTTCAGGAAGAGTTTCTATATTTTCTTTTGTTGAAGAGTCATTTCCTGTATTTATAGGGTCTCCTTCTTTCATATCTTCTGATGGGTATCTTACTATTACATCTTTTTTATCGAGTCCAGATTTTACAACAGTAAATTCTTCATTTTCACTAGATATTTCAACAGCTTGTTTTTTAAGTATTCCATCTAAATCTTTAAAAACATACGCTTTATCTTCAATTCTTATTATAGCTGATGTCGGTATCTTAGCTAAAGAATCACGAACTTCAATAGTGGCTTGTACGTGGAAACCATTTACTAATCCTTCTTGATCATCAAAGGCAATATTTATACCATAGTAAGATAAGTTTCCTTGCTCACCAGTATTCATAGTATTAGCCTCACTAGAAGGTCTATCAGAGATAAAACTTATTCTACCAGCTAAATGCCTATTATTAGAAAATACTAATACATCCACAGGGTCATCTATTTGAAGTTTTGAGAAATCTTGTTCACTAGCTTGACCTTTCATATAAAATTCGTTACTTATAACAGTCATAAATGGCGAGGTTTCCCCTGTATTTTCAGATTGCTCGTTTAGATAAACTTTCCCAGAAAATGGAGAACGTGTGTTAATATAAGAGTTTTTATCTAAAGTCGATATTTGAGCATTTAGTTTACTTATTTCTGTATTTATAATAGAGTCATTAGCAGTGTTTGATTTTTTTAGCTCGCTTACTTGAGCTTTTAAACCATCTATTTTATCTAATATATCTTGATTTTTAACCGTATATAAAATATCTCCCTCTTCAACTACTTTACCATTTGTAACATTTAGATTACTTATTTCTTCAGTAGGGTTAAAATCTTTCGATTTAGTAGGTACGATAGAACCATTTATAAATATTTTTTCGTTATCAGCAATAGTATAAGTTTCTATCGAATTTTGCATTTCAGTCATTTGTTCATTATTTAATTTATTTTTATTATAAATAAATATTCCAACACCTAAGGCTATTATGACAAAAGTACCTACACCAATAATCATCTTTTTGTTCTTAAATTTTTCTAAAAAAGACATGTTTTCCTCCTTATGTAAAAAATACTACTTAAATTATAGAATATATTACAATAATAAGCAAAGAAAAATAAAAAATAAAACAAAATTGTAAATAAATATCAAAATATATACACAAAACTATGAAAAATTGGAGGTTTTATACAAATATTATATGTAATTTAATGTTAGACCTTAATAAAAAAAGATAAAAAAAGAGAAGCAAATTGCTTCTCTTTACAAATATATTTTTTTAAGCTGTAAATTCTATTCCTTGCTCTAATGGATTTATTAATTTCTTAATAAGTATATTCCTTGTTATACCATATTGATTTTTCTTTTGTAGTTTTACTTCAAAACCTAAATTTATGACTGTTTTTAAGCTAAATATGTTTTCTGTAGCTATAGCAGTTATAATGTAGCTCTTACCTCTGATAATAGATTCTTCCATTCTAGTTTCAAGTAATATTTTATGAAGGGCATTTCCACGGTAAAGAGGGTCTACCATTACATATCCAGATATATAACTAGAATTTATTTCTTCTTCAGTAAGTCCCATTTCATAAAGATTATCTAAATAATCACCACTAGGCAATTCACAAAGCGCAGAAGCTACTAATGTTTCTTCAACATAGCAACCTATTATAAATCCACCTTTGTCTAAAACATCCATTAAATAAAGTTGATCACGAAACTTTAGCCAATTTTTATTGTCTAGAGCATCGTTTACTTTATTGTATAAGCTAGTAATGTCGTCAAATTTAGATGAAGTAATATAACGTACCTCAACATATAAGTTTTCACAAAGTTCTCCATTAAACTTAGATAATTTTACTTTCTTTATCAAAGTAGACACCATTTGTTCACACAAGCTCGCTAGACTCGCGCAGTTCTCTTATGAACTTCTCATACTTTCATATGAGAGCAGACTATTTCTTCACCCTCGACGTTATTCGTTAGGGGCAACCTACTTCCACTATCAATAGCTTATAGTGTACGAGACCAATCTCTAGTCGTTGAAGGTTTCCCTGTTCGGGACTTCCCTGCATGAACATCCATTGTACAAGCACTTAGGGTTTAACCATATGCCATCCTAAGACTTTTTTCTACTTTCGTTCCATCACGCTTAAAGCTATTCGCTTTTACGTTGTGGCACTTAGGCTTTAGGAATTATCTGCAATTCAAGTTGTGTCCTATGCAGATTTCTCTACATACGAGGCTAAATCTTACCTCTTTTCCAAAATTAGAGATTTTACAATCTCTTTTAATATAAAATATTAACCTTTATTCTTTATTAATTGATTTAATTAAGGTTTAATTATTATATCATAATACTTTAAAAAAAGTAGTATATTTTATATAATTTCAATAAAAAATTATAAAGTTAACTAAATATGGTAAAAACTATATTTTATAGGGTTTAGTAATAGATAATTTTATTAAGAATATAAAAAAAAATATGGGCAAATATAACATTATAAAAATAGATTAAGGAGTACAATATGACTAAAAGTAAAATATCAATTAAAAAGCTATTTTTTTTATCGTTCCTACTAATAATATCGTTATTAAATTTAGGAATGAGTAAAAAAGAAAATAATGAAGATGGTAAAATATTTAAAAATATATATATTGAACAAGTTCCTATACAGCACCTTAAAACTAATGAAGCAAGAAAAGAAATTACTAAATATTACTATCCTAAGTCAATACATATTAAATACAATGATAAGACCTGGTCAATAGAGCCTAAAGATATAAGTTTAGATTATAATATAGACAGCGCGGTAGAAAAAGCATACAAATATACAAGAGAAGAAGATAAATTAGAAAATGTAAAAAAGATGTTTAATTTATCTTTTAAGGATAAATACAATATAAGATTACATGCAAGTTACGATGAAGCAAAATTAAGTAGTATCATAGATGAAATTAGTAAAGAAATAAATATAAGCGTTAAACAAGCTACTATAGATATAAAAGAAACCTCACAAATAATAACAACAGAATCTAAAGAAGGAATTGAAGTAGATGTTATAAAATTAAAAGAAAATATATACGATATGATAGATAAAAAAGATATAAAGGAAATAGACCTACCTATTAATATTATTAAGCCTAAAATAAGTACAGAAGATGTATCATCTATAGATACCATACTTGGACAATATAGTACAAGTTTTAATAATTATACTTCTAGAGGAAGTAATATATATGTAGCAAGTAAAAGTACCAGCGATATATTAATTATGCCAGGAGAAATTTTTTCATATAATAACTCTACAGGAGCAAGAACTTGGGTTAATGGATACAAATCTGCTCAGGTTATAGTAGGTGGGAAATATGTAAATGGAGAAGGTGGAGGTGTTTGTCAAGTTTCAACCACAATATATAATGCAGCATTACTTGGGGGTATGGAAATAAAAGAAGTACATAACCACACATTTACCTCACACTACGCTCCAAGAGGTAGAGATGCAGCTGTATCTTATGGGTATATAGATTTTAAATTTAGAAATCCGTACTCACATCCTATATATATTAAAAATATAGCTCGTAATGGAGCGATAACATCAAAAATATATGGATGTAGTCAAGATAGAGAAAAAATGTATATAAGAACAGAAGAAAAATATAATAAAGATAAAATAGATGCAAAAACATATAGAATATATTTAGATGAAGAAAATAATAAAATAAGAGAAGAGTTAATAGCAAAAAGCAAGTATAAGATAAAGTAGAGCTAATCATTTGATTAGCTTTATTTTGTGTACAAATAAAAAAACCCAGTAATTTAAACTATTACTGGATTTTATGAAGATAGTATAAAATAAATGTCCTCATCATCGTTTTCTTCACTTTTTGTTTCTTTATCTTCTCTTACTTCACTTGCTATTATAAAGTTTATTATCGGCATACTCTCACCTCCTTATTTAGAAAAATAAATCAATAGTATTTAACCAACAAGCTTTATTTTAAGAAGTTTTTACAGATTAGATAAGTGGATTTCTTTATCTTAATTAAGTATATGTAAGTTATAAAAAAAATTGACAGAAAATTTTGAAAATATTATTTTTTTGAAAAAAATAATTTTATTGGTGGAGAAATCTTAAGAACGAGATAGATAGAATAGATGAAATGCTAAGTGAATAAAAAACAACCTCTTACAAATAATAGGAAGATAAATTATGAAAAGAGGTAGTATTATGAAAAAGTTACTATATATAAGTGTAAATTCAAAACCAGAGGACTTATCAGCGAGTAAAACAGTAGCTAGAAAATTTATAAATAGATTCCTAGAACTAAACAAAGACTTCGTGGTAGAAGAAGTGGACCTTTACAAAGAACATATACCTAGACTTGAATATCAATACTTTGAAAAAAGAAATTGCATAGTAAACGAAGAAGATGCAAAAAAATTAGATGATAAAGATCAAAGAGAAATAAAAAAAATAAGAGTACTATGTGATCAATTTATAGATGCTAGCGTATATGTAATAGCAGCACCTATGTGGAGTTTATCATTTCCTGCACCACTTAAAGAATATATAGATTGTATAATGCAAGACCAAAAGACAATAACTTTTGATAATGGAAAACCAGATGGTCTTTTAAATGATATAGATAGAACAGTAGTATATATACAATCATCAGGAGGGCATATACCTTGGATACTAAAACCTGTTATGAATAAAGGTGTAAATTATATAGAAAACATAATAAAATTTATGGGAATAAAGAAATTTGAAGAACTATTAGTAGATGGAACAGGATTTACGGAAGAAGAAAGAAAAGAAGCAATAGATAAAGCAATAGGAAGAATAGATGATGTAATTGACTCTATGAAATATTAATTAAATACAAATAAAGCCATATGGTATGTTGACTATATGACTTTATTTGTATCTGCATAATTAAAAAAGTTTTTCGATATGTCTTTAAAGCCATATAATTATCAAAAAGAAGCAAAAATTTTTCATTTGAAAAAAATTATATATTGAAAAAACTAAAAGGAAAACATTTGCCATGACGTTGATTAATAAAATGTTTTGAATTATAACATAAAGGAAAATGTACGAACATAAGTGAATATCAATGTTTGATAAATAAATTAAATTTTAAAAATATATTGAATAGTTAGAAAAAAGAAATATATCAAGTGGAAAAATTCACAAAATGTATAATTAAGAGTAATATTGTCGTAAGATAGGAAAAAATGTATTGAAACTAATAAAAAATGTATTATAATTATAGTGTGCAATAAAATAAAAATCATAATTTAAGGAGAGCGAGATGGAAAACAATCAACTTCAAAAAAACATTGGATTATCTGCAGCTTTATCAA
Organism: Romboutsia sp.; assembly: GCF_056995035.1. Taxonomy (NCBI): domain Bacteria; kingdom Bacillati; phylum Bacillota; class Clostridia; order Peptostreptococcales; family Peptostreptococcaceae; genus Romboutsia; species Romboutsia sp. Next base: position 22,680 of record NZ_JBXKIW010000045.1, read on the forward strand.
CTGTTGTTGGGATGGTTATAGGTGGAGGGGTATTCTTTAAACCTCAAGCAGTTTACTCAGCAACTGGTGGAGAACCAGGACTTGGAATGATAGCATGGGTATTAGCAGGAATTATGACAATAGCAGCAGGACTTACGGCTGCAGAAGTTTCAGCAGCAATACCTAAAACAGGTGGAATGATGGTATATATAGAAGAAATCTATGGTAAAAAATTAGGATTCTTAACAGGGTGGATGCAAACGGTATTATTCTTCCCAGGAACTATAGCAGCATTAGCAGTTATATTTGCAGATCAAGCATCAGGTTTAATAGGAAATCCTTCTTTATTACTTCCTATAGCTATAGGAATGATATTATTAGTAGCAGGACTTAATACTTTAGGATCTAAAACAGGTGGAGCTATACAAACGGTTGCTACTGTAGGTAAATTAATACCTCTTGCAGTAATAATGATATTTGGATTTATAAAAGGATCTGGACAAAATCCAATAATGACTCCGCTAGTAGGAGAAGGTGTAAGTGCAGGTGGAGTATTAGGACAATTATTAATAGCAGTATTATTTGCTTATGATGGTTGGATAAACGTTGGGGCTTTAGCTGGAGAAATGAAAAATCCAGGTAAAGATTTACCAAAGGCAATAGTTGGTGGATTATCATTAGTTATGGCAATTTACGTAATTATAAATTTAGCATATCTTTGGGTATTACCAGCTAGTGAATTAGCAAGTGTATCATCACCAGCAGGAGCAGTTGCGGAAGCGATGTTTGGACCAATTGGTGGGAAGATAATAACTGTTGGTATATTAGTATCAGTATTTGGTGCATTAAATGGATACTTATTAACAGGACCAAGAATTGCTTATACGATAGCAGAGCAAAAAACTTTACCAGGATATAAATTCTTATCTAAGTTAAACAATGCTCAAGCACCAGCTAATGCAACAATATCAATGGCAATACTTGCTTCATTATATGCTTTATCTGGACAATTTAACTTATTAAGTGATTTAGCAGTATTTGCTGTATGGATATTCTATGTATTAACATTCATAGGAGTTATGAAGTTAAGAAAAGATCAACCAAATTTACACAGACCATATAAAGTACCTTTATATCCAGTAATACCAATGGTAGCAATAGTAAGTGGATTATACGTTATAATAAATCAATTATTCTTATCTGGTATGCAAACTACTATGGTATCATTAGGAGGACTTGTAGTAACAGCGATAGGTCTACCAGTTTACAATACTATGACTAAAAAGATTGAAGAAGATAAATCAAAAAAATCAGCATAATAGATAAATATGAAAAAAACTCAAAGTGAAAACTTTGAGTTTTTTTTCATATTTATTTATTTTTTGGAATTTTATATAAAGGTGATAAAAGAAGAAAATTGACTAATACTATAAAAGAAAGTAAGTTAAAAAAAATAAAAGAATATTTATTATTAAATCAAAACGTTCATACACATGTTCAAATAAAAAGATGTTCCTAAACGACAAAACTTAAATATCAAGGCAGAGATAGGAGGAACAAATATGGATAAAAAAGCAAAGCAAAGTCTAACTATAATATTGAGTACAGGAGTAATTACATTAGGTGTATTAGCAATTAATATTAATGTAGGGTATAGTTATAATCATAATGAAGAAGAATCAAGAGATAGTAATTTATCTAATACAACTATAACAAAACTAATTTATGATACAAGTCAAGAAGTGAATAAGGGGCCAAGTAAAAGCAATGGAAAAGTGGCATATATAACAATAGATGATGGGCCTTCTAAATATACAGAAAATATAATACAAACCCTAAATAAATATGATGCTAAAGCAACATTTTTTATGATAGATAGAAATATGAGAAAATATCCAGAACAAGTTAAAAATATAATTGAAAGTGGAAATACTGCAGGTTTTCATAGTGTATCTCATGATATACATAAACTGTATGAAAATTATAGTTCAGCAAAAGAAGAGTTTGACGTAAATAGTGGAACTTTTTATAAAATAACAGGAAGAAAATCAAATGTAATAAGATTGCCATATGGGAGTAAACCATATGCGTCAAGTAAGTCATATGAAACTTTAGTAGATGCTGGGTATAAGTTATGGGACTGGGATATAGACACTCAGGATTGGAGAGATAACTCTAGTCAAATAATAGGGAATGTAAAGCGTTATTCTAAAGATGAAGATGAAATAGTGGTATTAATGCATGAGAAAAAGCAATCAGTAGAAGTATTAGAGGAAATGATAAAATACTTAATAAGTGAAGACTATCAGCTTTTACCAATAGATGAAAATCAAAATCCACAAAATTTCTGGTTAGGAAATTTGTATAAATAAAGACATAATAAATGAGGGTGTTGTAGTGAAAAAGAGAATTTATATAAGTGTGATAGGTATCTTATCTTTATTACTCTTAGGATGTAGTAGCGATAATATAGCTAGTGTAAACGGAGTTAATATAACTAAGGCAGAATATGAAAAAGTTATAGAAGTTGTGAACACTACTAATAATTATAAAGATGGTAAATACGCAGAAAATATTGAAAAAGTTCTTAGAAAAGAAAATAAATCTAAAATGGAAGAATTAATAATTTCATTTTTAATAGATTATGAAGTGGTATATCAAGTGGCGAAAGAAAAAGGATTAACACCAACAGAGGAAGAAATTAATTTAAGATATGAAGATATGCAAAAATCTATAAATTCTAATATTATGTATAAAAAGGAAGTAGAAAATATAGGCATAGGCAAAGAATATTTATTAAAAGCAATTTCAAAAGACTTAGCAGTAGAAAAATATCAACGAGAATACAAAGGTAATATAGAAATAAGTGATGATGAAATAACAAATTATTATAATGAAAACAAAGATAAGTTTAATGTAGATGAGGTAAATGTGTCTCATATATTAATATCTACATTAGACCAAGATGAAAAGGAAGCAAGTGATGAAGAAAAAGTAACAATAAAAGAAAAGGCTCAAGAAGCATTACAAAAAATAAATGAAGGGCAGAGTTTTGAAGAACTAGCTAAGATATATTCTGATGATAAATTTAGTGGAAAGAACGGTGGAAATATAGGCTATATTTCAAAAGAAAATAAAAATATTGAATTTACTAAGGAAGCCTTTAAATTAGAAGAACAACAGGTATCGAATATAATACAAACTAGTTATGGGTATCATATAATAAAAGTTAATGATAAAAGAGAACGATTAAAAGATATTAATGAATGTAAAAAATTAATAAAACAAACTATATTAGATGAGAGTTATGTAAATCATATAGAACAATTGAATAATGAAGCTAATATAAAAAAATAATTTAAATAAAATGTAAAAATCAACCTAAAATGAATCATCTAAGATGTAAGATGATTCATTTTTAGATTAAAATATAAAATAATGCTAGACAAATTTAGCTGAAAAATAATAGAATAAGATTTGAAAACGAATTTATAATAAAAATAATATAGTTCAAAATATAGCTAATATAAATCCAGGTATGATAACTACATATAGTGTAACAGAAGATAATATGACTATGCTTTGGGTAAACGCTAGTAGCAGGTATTGAGTCACAATATTTAGTAGTTCCCAAAAGTACCAGATGGTGAAACTATAGAAACCTTCTGGGGAGCATATTATAAATAAAGAAGGTTGTGATTAGTATGGGGAAAGATAAAAATCAAAGTGAAATATATGTGAAATATACAAATACATATATAAAGTCTTTAGTAATATATAGAAAAAGAAAAAGTATAACTATTATAATAAAACCTAAAGACAGCATAACAATAGTAAGTCCTCCTAATGTAAATGAGAAAATTTTAAAAGATATTTTAATAGAAAAAGCCGATTGGATATTAAAAAAGCTTGATGAATATAAAGATATGAAAGACGTTAATGAAGGAAATGAATTAAAAAGTGGAAGCATACTTTTTTACTTAGGAGAAGAACATATACTAAAAATTATAAAAATCCATAAATTGAAAAATTCTAATGTATTGAAAAAAGAAAACAAAATAATAGTAGAAACTAGTAATGAAGACAATGAATATATAAAAAAAACTTTAAAAGATTGGTATAAAAAAGAAAGTGAAAAGGTAATATTAAATTCTCTAGAAAAGTGCAAAGAAAATTCAAAGATAATGGAAAAATTAACACCAAATGTATTAAAGGTAAAAGAACAAAAGAAAAGATGGGGATCATGTACTTCTAAAGGTGCAATTTATATAAATTCTAAGATAGTAATGGTAAGACCCAAAGCTATACAATATATATTAGTTCATGAATTTAGTCACTTAGTTCATATGAATCATTCAAAGGATTTTTATAAATTGGTGGAAAGTATAATGCCAGAATACAAAAAAGAAGAAGAATGGTTAAAACAATATAGTTATCGATTAACTTTGTAGTAAATCTTATAATTTTGAATATAATTTAGTATTGAAATATTTACCGTAAAGGAGCTGGGCTAATTTATGGATAATAATAAAGGCACTAAAACTAATTCATCAAACTGTAATACGAATAATTCAAATCAAACTCTTGATTTAGGATTAGATAGTTTTTCATATGCAGATTTTGTACTATTATCTTCAACACTAGCATATGTCATAGGTGAAGAACTAAATGATACGGATTTAAACTTAATTATAATTTTTTTAAGTCTGGTATCAGCAGATCTAGCATTAATTTCAGCGAAAAGAAATATATTACAATCAAATCAAGCTTTACAAAATCAAAATGTAGCTATAGGTGCAACTATTACTGAGGCAGAGGACGCTTTAGTAGTTGAGCTACCTAGAAAATCTAAAATTAAAAAGAAAAAAATATACAAAAAGAAAAAAAGAAAAAAACAACTAGACTAGTTATTTACTAAGATGGTTGTTTTTTCTTCTTATAAAAGAACTTAGTATTTTATTTTAAATAATATTAAACAGTAAAATTGATATTAATTATTAGAAGAGCTTATAATATTTACATATAAGGTAGAAAATAAATAAATAAAGGTATTTCTTTTATTTTGTCGAATCATATAAAACAAATGCAATTTAGGAGGTATATTTATGAGAAATAGATTAAATGATACTATACAGTATTTATATATTCAAATGCTAAATGATGGAATAATGAGAGATAGTAAATCACAACAAATACAATACATATTAGATATGATGTCAATGTTTAATGACGATAAGCTAGATATGATTGAAGATATAATAGATAATATAAAGAAGTTTGGATATAAAGAAGAGCATGTAATATCACTTTATAGCATATTACTTAACAATATAACTAAAGCAGATTCTATACTAGATATAGACGCTATACTAGGTGAATATAATCCAACTGAAGAAATAGATGAACTAGTAGGATTACAATACAATTAGGAATAAATTTTTCAATATCGACAAAGAATGAAACATAAGAAAACGGGTGTACGTGGTGGTAACTATTACATAATTAAAAAGGTATGAATAAATAATAATAATAATAAGATAGCATGAAAATATTAAAGGCATTAAATTCAAGATTTTATATCTTGAATTTAATGCCTTTTTCTTTATTTTGTATGATAAGCAATACCAATACTTCCAGGTCCTACATGAAGTCCTATGACAGGGCCAATAGGCTGCGTTTTAACAGTTATATTTAACTTTTCTTCTAATCTTTTAGCAACCTTTAATCCTTCTTCTTCACAGTTTATATGATGAACAATAATACCACCAAAACCATTCTCTTCTATATCTTCAAAGACAGCATTAACTATAGTATCAACTGCTTTTTTCCTAGTTCTAACCTTAGTAAATACAGAAGTTTCACCATCCTTAACGGTAAGAATAGGCTTTATTTGAAGTATATTTCCTAAAAGTGCAGAAGCACTCCCTATTCTTCCACCTTTTTTTAGATAATCTAGCGTATCTGGTGAAAATAAGAATCTACTATGAGTTAATACGTGATTTATAGTATCAATTATATCATCTTTAGATTTTCCTTCTAGACAAGCCTTTGCTCCTTCTATAGCTGCAAATCCCATTTGCATACAGTTAGTTTTAGAATCTATTATAGTGATATCGGCATTAGGAAAATCCTCTAAAATAATATTTTTAATTAAGTTAGCACTTGAGAAAGTACCACTCATGCTAGATGATAGAAATATACCTATTACAGAATCATCGTTTTTAACTATATTTTCAAAAATATTTAACATCTCATTAGGTATAGGTTGAGATGACTTTGGAACCTCATTTGAAGCATTCATTTCATCATAAAATAACTTATTATCTACATCTAACTCACGAGTGCTCTTATCATCCATAAAAACATTTAATGAAACAACAGAAATATCATATTTTTGAAGATACTCTGTTGGCATATAAGATGTACTATCAGTGACTATTTTTATCGACATACAAATCTCTCCTCTCATTACATTCAATATAATTATATAAAATAAAAACTTAATAAATAATGGTAATAATGATTCATAATCTAATTATATACTAAAATAATTATAAAGTAAAATCAATGTATTTTATAACTAAAATATGATTTTTGAATATAATTATTAATAAATTTTATAGGAATATATATCAAAAAAATGATAATGTAAATCTAAAAACATTTAAATCCAGGAAGTATTATACAATAATTCAAAATCATAATAAGTAGGGGGAATAATATGTACAGTTTTAAAAATGATTATAGTGAGGGTGCACATCCACAAATACTTGAGGCTTTGGTATCCATTTCTTGAAATTTCACTTTTATTCAATATAAAAAGTGTGCACCTTCCTTTTTTAGAAGAATACACACTTTATTTGAAGTACCTTATTTCAAAGAATAAATAATTTTTATTTGTAGAAGTTATTTTTCATGAAATTTTATCTTAAATATTAATAAATCCTACAGAATCTAAGCAAACAAAGTATATTTGTTTTTCAGAACCAGTATTAGAAAGAACTAAAACATTTCCTATTCTACCTAGTACCTTAGCATCCTTCACAGCTAGCCATCCAGCAGTTAAATTAACTTGGTTAGAGTTAGAAATCGCATTGAAAATTCCATTATTACAGCAACATTCATCACATTTAAAGTAACATTTTTCATGATGTTTATCAAGTAATGCAGTTAAATCAGCTTCGAACTCAGCTTTAGAGCAATCAAAGAAGAATGAGATAGCTTCTAGATCACATAAAGATACTCGGTTTATATATAAATCTAATTTATGAGCACTTGAAGGATTTCCAGTATCATGAGGATAATATATTTTGTCAGTAGGTACTATATTTACTAAGTCACAATTACAAGAGTCAAAACCATTAAATGTAGCACAAGGGAAGCTTAGATTATCATTACCTTGATCTGCATCTTCTTCAAGGAAAGTTCCGACTGTATAGTGGTGCCCTATAAATGCAAAATGATCAATTTTAAGATTTGGATATATTTTTGGGTCTTTTAATAATTTTAAAGCTTCTTTCATACTTTCTTTACAGCAACATTCTTCTTTTTTATGATGATCTTTGTCATGATGATCGCATTCATGTTCCTTATCTTTCCAATCTTTTTTATTTGATTCACAGCAGCAATCATCTTTCCAACCATTTCTATTTGATTCATAGTTACCCATATAATCATACTCCTTAAATTACATAATTCATAGATGATTTTATAACCTATGTACTATAATATATTATTACATTTAATAAAAGGTTACATATGATACAAAAAAAATTACATTATTTAAAATGAATATAGCTTAAAATAGATAGATTAATTTAACTAGCACAACGAGTTAATTAAATATATTAAAAAAATTTTAATTATTTCACATATTTTAAATTTTTTTAATATAATATAGTAACGCTAAAGGAGGAGTAATTATGAATTATTTTCCAGGGAAATATCCATATAATCGATTTTATAGTAATGTAAAAAAATCAACTAGAGATGATTGTTCTCAGTGTAAAGATAATACTTTAAAAGTTTATGGAGAAGGTGTTATAAGCATAAAACCCGATTTAGCAATAGTTAGACTAGGAGTTATTACACAAGGAAATGAGGCAAGTGAAACTCAACTTGAAAATTCAAAACTAGCAAATCAGCTTTTAAATTCATTATATGATTTAGGTATACCAAAAGAAAATATTGAAACTCTACAATATAATATAGTTCCTATATATGATTACAGTGAGCCAAATAAAAAGCTTGTGGGATATAGTGTTACTCATATTTTTAAAATTGTTATAGATGATATATCTAAGGTTGGTACTGTAATTGATACATCTACTAAAAGTGGTGCTAATACTATACTTGGTGTAGATTTTTCTATTAAATATCCTAGTGTTCTTTATAGAAATGCACTAGAAAAAGCTATTATAAATGCTACTAAAAAAGCTAAAAAGATATCTAATAGTATCAATGTTGATTTGAATATGACTCCTTTATTAATATCTGAGGAGAATTATAGTACTTATCCAAATTATGGTTCTGTAAAAGGTTATGCTACTAATGGAGTTCCGACTCCTATACAAGAAGGAACTATTGATGTTAAAGCTTTTGTGACAATGATTTTTGAATATACAAAAATTTAAATAGAAGATTTAATGAAGTGTTAAAATCCTCATTAGTTATTTAAACTGAGAGGATTTTTTTGTATCTTTATATGAATAAATGTAAATAATTTAATAGATAAATTATTAAAATGAGGTGAAATTATGATAAGAGAACGTAAAGTAAAAGAACCAATAGTAGCCATAACAAAAGCAATGAGCGAAGGAAAGTCATTAGAAAAAGCATTAGATTTGTTACCAATAGATAAAGTTATACAAGAAGGAAATAAAGTAATAATAACACCAAATTGGGTTAAAGATAAAAAACCAAAAGATGGTGTAGTAGTAGGGCCTAAAACACTTAAAAAGCTTATACAATATGTTAAAACTAAAAACCCATCAAAGATATATATAGCAGTAGGTTCAGGTGGGGCAAGAACACCTGATGTAATGAAAGAAGTAGGGTATGATAAAGTATTAGAAGATGAAGGTGTAGAATTTATTGATATGAACTATGGACCATACATAGATTTAGAATTAAATCACGAAATAATTAAATCAACTCCTATAAACAAAGTAATAAATGAAGCTGACGTTATAATATCATTTACTCAACTAAAGCAACATGAAGAAGCGACAGTAACAGCCGCTATAAAAAACATAGCAATGGGATGGCCACCGGCTGAAATTCATGGATATCCTAAAAAACAAACAGGAATACATGAAGATTTACATGGATTCATAAGAAGCTTTGCAAATAAAGTACCTATAGATTTAAGTATAATAAGTTGTGACAAAGCAATGATAGGAACTGGACCTACAAATGGTATGGCAGTAGATACTCCAGGTCTAATAATAGCATCTACAGATCCACTTGCAGCAGATGTTATAGGTGCAAGGTTACTTGGATTTTTACCACAGGCAGTATGTTATTTATATGGATTATATAAAGATGGTTTAGGTGAAGCTAAACCTGAAAAAATGACTATAAAAGGTCTAGATTTAATAGAAGCTGAAAGAATATTTAGTAAAGCAGCTTATGGAAAAAGTGATGTTATGATAGATAAAGAAAAATTTAAAGATATACATGGAAATTAGATAGCAGCTTATATAGATATATGAAAATTTTTACAAGAATTTTAAAAAGGAATGCGTGTAATAATAAGGATAGAAATAAAACCAAAAGGATGTGACAACATGACTCATAGAAAAAGAGCAAACATAAGAAAGATGCAAGATTACAAAACAGAAAAAGCAGAGGTAGCAGAAGAATTAGGTATAAATGGTGCTAATAGCACAGAAGTTAACGTAAAAATAGCCTCTGAAAGAGAACCTAAATATAGTAACAAAACTTTGACTAAACAACACAATCTTAGAAATGATCAAAAAACAGCAAGAGAGAAAAATGAATTTAGATAAGATTAAGTTAAATTTTATTGACAATATTTTGCTCAGATAGTATATTAAAAATGATAACACAAAGTAGTGTTCAAAGAGCAATGAAGCTCCATAGATTAAATCTATGGAGTTTTTTGTTTTTACGCAAACACTGAATAAAAAGGGAGAGATAAAAAGTGTATAATTTTGAAATAAAAACTAAAATAAAATTTGGAGAGGGGTCTTTAAAATCGCTTAATGAAATAAAAAATAAGAAAATATTAATAATTACAGATCCATTTATGATCAAATCTAAAATGATAGATAAAATAGTAGAACACATTAGTGAATCTGACTATGAAATATTTAGCGATATAATTCCAGACCCACCAATAGAAACAATAGTAAGTGGAGTAGAAGTATTTAATAAAGTAAAACCAGAAGTTATTATAGCTTTAGGCGGAGGATCTGTAATAGATGCAGCAAAAGCTATAATGGATTTTTCAAAGAAAATCTTAAAAACACAAAAAATAGAATTTATAGCAATTCCAACGACTAGCGGAACAGGGTCAGAGGTTACATCTTTTTCTGTAATAACAGATAGTCAAAGAGGAACGAAGTATCCATTAGTGTCAGATGAACTTCTTCCAGACGTAGCTATATTAGATCCAGAACTAGTAAAAACAGTACCAAACTTTATAACAGCGGATACTGGTATGGATGTACTTACTCATGCAATAGAAGCTTATGTATCAACTAATGCAAATGATTTTTCAGATGCACTTGCTGAAAAAGCTATAAAGTTAGTTTTTAAATATTTAATTAAATCATATAAAGATGGAGAAAATCTTGAAGCTAGAGAAAAAATGCACAATGCATCATGTTTAGCAGGACTTGCTTTTAATAATACATCTCTTGGTATAAATCATTCTATAGCACATGTGCTAGGTGGTAAATTCCATGTACCTCATGGGAGAGCAAACTCAATATTACTTCCACATGTAATAGAATATAATGCAGATATAGTAGGGTATAATAATACAAAGTACTCTTTAGCTTCACAAAAATATGCAGATATAGCTAGTTTATTAGATTTAAATTCATCTAATGTAAGAGTTGGTGTAAAAAGCTTAGTTAATGAAATAAAGAAAATGCAAAAAGAAATGAATATGCCAACTAAGTTAAGTGAATGTAAGGTAAATAGTAGCGATATAACTAACTTAGAAGAGGAAATAGCAGTGATAGCAATAAAAGATGCATGTACTAAAACTAATCCTAAACAGCCAACAGAAAAAGATATAATAAACATACTAAGTAAAATTAAATAACGACATAATAAATCAAGGAAAATGTTTATTATAAAAGAAAAAATAAATATTGACAAATATAAAACGAAATTTTATAATAAAAGTATCACAAAGGCGTGGTAGTTTATAAAAAAGCAATGAGGCTTCTTAAAGATATATTTTTATGTGTCTTTTAGAAGCCTCTATTTATTTAATAATAGTAATTAAAAGTTAAAAAGAAAGCAGGGAATCAATTGACACAAGATACTAAACAAAGAGTTATTCAAGAATATGTTCCAGGTAAACAAGTTACCCTTGCTCATATAATAGCAAATCCGAGTGAAGAGATATATAAGAAATTAGGGCTTATAATAGATAAAAAAGATGCAATTGGAATACTTACAATAACTCCAAGTGAGGCATCAATAATAGCAGCAGATGTTGCGACAAAGGCATCAGGTGTATCATTAGGCTTTATAGATAGATTTAGTGGGTCTTTGGTAGTTACAGGAGATATAAGTTCTGTAGAATCTGCACTTGATGAAGTATTACAAGTTTTAGGAAATATGTTAAATTTCACATCTACTAAGATAACGAGAACTTAACAATGAAAAATATAATTTTTATGGGTAAAACAGGAAGTGGTAAAACTACTTTATGTCAAAAACTAGATGAATTAGAGCTTAAATATAAAAAAACACAGTCAGTAGAAATTTACAACAATGCAATAGATACTCCTGGCGAGTATATGGAAAATAGATCATTATATAATGCTTTAATAACAACATCAGTAGATGCAAAGGTAATAGCAATAGTATATGATTGTACACAAGAAGAAAATTATATAGCACCAGGTTTTGCAAGTATGTTTTGTAAGGAAGTAATAGGTATCATAACCAAAATTAATAATGCTGATAGTGAAAACGATATCAACATAGCAAAAGAAAGATTAGAAATGGCAGGCGTTAATAAAATATTTAAAGTAGATACTATTGATAATATAGGTATAGAGGAATTACTTAAATATATAAGTGATTTTTAAAATATCTGTTATATACAAAAAAAGTGTTGTAAAGACCTTAAGTGAGGTGGAATATATGGGCAAAAAAATATTATTAGTGGATGATGAACCACTTATAAGAATCGATATAAAAGATTTATTAGAAGATAGAGGATATGAAATAGTAGGAGAAGCTTGTGATGGATTTGAAGCTGTTGAAAACTGCAAAAAGTACAATCCAGACTTAGTAATTATGGATATAGATATGCCAATACTAGATGGAATAAAAGCAGGAAAAATAATAGCTAAAGAAAATTTAGCAGGTGGAGTACTTTTATTAACTTCTTTTGAAGATAGTGAATACATAGAAAAAGCTAAAAGTATTGGAGCATTTGGATATTTAGTAAAACCTGCTAATGAAAAAGTACTTATACCTACTATAGAAATGTGCTTATCAAAGGTAAATGAATTTGAAAAAATGAAAAAAGATTTAGATAATATAAATTCTAAGTTAGTAGAAAGAAAAGTAATAGAAAGAGCAAAAGGTATATTGACAAGAGAGTTTAAAATAGGTGAAGATGAAGCTTATAATAGAATAAGAAAGCTTAGCATGGACAAAAGAACCACTATGCTTGAAATAGCTAAAATGATTATTATTGGATATGATGAATAATATGATGAATAATATGATAAGAAAAATATGTATAGAAAACACCTATTTAAGTGAAAAACAAATTGAAAAAATCATAGAAATTTCAAAATCATTAGAATTGATGGCAAACTTTTATGAAAGTGATGTTTTCATAGATATATTAAGTAAAAATAAAAGTGAAGCTTTTGTAGTGTGTCATGGTAAGCCAGAAAATAATTCACTTTATAGTGAAAATGTTGTAGGTAAAAAAGCCTTAAATGAAAATGAGCCAGGAGTAATAAGGACTCTAAAATTAGGAATTACAACTAGGGATATAAAAGCTTTAACTCAAGAATATAAATTAGTACAACAAACTATTCAGCCAATAACCTTAGAAAATGAAGTTATAGGAGTATTAATAGTAGAAAAAGATATAAGTAATGAATTAAAACATGAATTCGATATAAATCAAAATAATAAAACTCAAAATGAAAAGTCATATGAATTTATAAATTTAATAAAAAATAATAATTTTTTAACTGATAATTTAAATTCTGCTATACTTGTATTTGATAAAAATGGAATATTGAAAATAAAAAATAAAAATGCAGTACAAATATATAAATCATTAGGATTTATATGTGATATACAAGATATGCACTATGATGATTTATATATAGAATCTGAAAAATTTGAGGAAATTTTATTGAATGAAGATTATGATGAAACTAATGAAGTTTGTATAGATACATTATTTTTCAAAATAAAAACAATACACATCAAAGATGATGAGTTTAAAATTGTAAAAATAATAGAAGATATAAGTGATTTAAAACAAAAAGAAGCTGAACTTGTGCTCAAATCAGTAGCAATAAGAGAAGCACATCATAGAGTTAAAAATAATCTTTATACAGTTATATCACTACTTAAAAAGCAAAGTAGAATATCTAATAATGAAGAAGTTAAGCATTGCTTAGATAATATAACCAATAGAGTATTTGCAATATTATCCACACACCATTTATTATCTAAAGAACTAGATAATAATATATCTGTATTAGATGCGATCAATTTATTAGTAAGCAATATCCAAGGTGGCTATTGTGATAATAAAGATATAAATATTTATATAAGTGGAGAAGATTTTAAAATAAGTGGAGAAAAAGCAAGTGCACTTTTACTGGTCATGAATGAGGTTATACAAAATTGTTACGACCATGCATTTAAAGATAAAGAAAAAGGTAATATACAGATATTAATAAATGAAGAAGATGAATATAAAAACATAGCAGTAATAGACGATGGAACAGGATTTACTGAGGATAATTTAGACAAAAAAAGTTTAGGAACTTTTATAATCGATAGCTATATAAATCAAGTATTAAAAGGAAGTATTGAAAGACTTTCAAGTGAAAATGGTACAAAGATTTTATTGAAAATACCATCACAAATCAATATTTAAAACTAATAACTTAACTACAAAGTAGTAGTATTAATTGAGCAAAGAGGCTTAAGGTTGTTAATAGAGTAGGTGAATTTAAAAGAAATTACATTAATTTCTAAGTTAAATTTAACTTATATTTATTATAACTTTGAGCCTCTTTGCTTGTTTAAAACATACTTTAAATCTTAGGAGGTGAAAAAATGAGAGAAGAGTTATTAAGTGTTGGAATTGATATTGGTACAAGTACTACTCAATTGATTTTTTCTAAATTAATAGTAGAAAATACTGCATCGAGTTTTTCGGTTCCTAGAATAAGTATTGTAGATAAACAAATAATTTACAAAAGTAAAGTTTACTTTACTCCTCTTGTTTCAAATAATGAAATTAATGGAGATAAGATAAAAGAAATTGTTGAATTTGAATATAAAAAAGCAAATATAAACAAAGAAGATATACACACTGGAGCAGTTATAATAACTGGTGAAACAGCTAGAAAAGAAAATGCCAATGACGTATTACATACCTTAAGTGGATTTGCAGGAGATTTTGTAGTTGCAACAGCAGGGCCTGACCTTGAAAGTATAATATCAGGAAAAGGTGCAGGTGCACATATTTATTCAAAAGAACATTCAACAACAGTTGTAAATGTAGATATAGGTGGAGGAACTAGCAACATAGCATCATTTAAAAGAGGTGAAGTTATAGATACTGGATGCCTTGATATAGGTGGAAGACTTATAAAAATAGATAAAAGTAGTAAAAAAATCACCTATATATCACCTAAGATAGAAAAAATCATAAAAGATAAAAATTTAAATCTTCAAATAGGAACTATAGCCACTATTGAAAACACAAAACCAATAATAGATGTAATGGTTAATTTACTTTTACAAAGTATTGGACTTAAGGAAAAGGATAACTTATTTGATTTTATAGTAACTAACAAATCTATAAAACTAGAAGATGAAATGAAAAATGTTTCTTTTTCAGGTGGAGTAGCTGATTATATTTATTTTGATGGATTAATAAATGACTATTTTGAATATGGAGATTTAGGCATTTTACTAGGACAAGCCATTAAAAATTGTGAAGAGATTAAAACAGTAAATGTAATTAAGCCATTAGAAACTATAAGGGCTACTGTAGTAGGGGCAGGTTCTCATACAACAGAAGTAAGTGGTAGTACTATAACCTATACACATGAAGCTTTTCCAATTAAAAACCTACCAGTTTTAAAATTATCATTAGATGAAGAAGCTGGAAGTTCATTACAAATAAGTCAAGCTATAAAAAATAAACTTAGTTGGTTTAAATTAGAAAAGGATCTTCAAAAAGTTGCGATTGCTATACAAGGTAAAAAAAATCCTACTTTTTTAGATATACAAGAATATGCTAGTGGTTTTGTAAATGGAATGAGGGAACTTATAGAAAATGAATTGCCATTTATAGTAATAGTTGAAAATGATATGGCGAAAGTCTTAGGACAAGCTATATATGCACTTTTAGACTATGAAGAAGATATTGTTTGTATAGACAGTATTAAAGTTGAAAATGGTGATTACATTGACATTGGAAAACCAATAGCTGAAGGTAAAGTTTTACCAGTGGTAATAAAAACCTTAGTTTTTAATTAATAGAGGGAGGTAAGTAGATGATTTTAAAAACAAAATTATTTGGACGTACTTATCAGTTTAAAGGATTGTATGATGTAATGGCCAAAGCTAATGAAGAAAAATCAGGAGATAAATTAGCAGGGGTTGCTGCTGAATCTGCAGAGGAAAGAGTTGCTGCTAAAGTTGTTTTAGCAGAAATAAAATTAGAAGATATAAGAAATAATCCAGCAGTTCCTTACGAAATAGATGAGGTAACTAGAATAATACAAGATGATATCAATGAAAAGATATATGAAGAAATAAAAGATTTTACAGTATCAGAATTTAGAGAATGGATATTAGATAGCAATACAACTACTGCTGATTTATCAAGAATATCAAGAGGATTAACTTCTGAAATGATAGCAGCTGTTACTAAACTAATGTCAAACATGGATTTAGTATATGCAGCTAAAAAAATAGTAGTAAAAGCTCACTGTAATACAACAATAGGAGAACCTGGAACTTTATCGGCAAGACTTCAACCAAATCATCCAACTGATGATCCAGATGGAATACTTGCATCATTACTTGAAGGGTTAACTTATGGAATAGGTGATGCTGTGCTTGGACTTAATCCAGTTGATGACTCAGTTGAAAGCGTAAATAAAGTACTTAAAAGATTTGATGAAGTTAAACGTAAGTTTGATATACCAACTCAAATATGTGTACTTGCACATGTTACAACTCAAATGGAAGCAGTAAAACAAGGTGCTCCAGCAGACCTTATATTCCAATCGATAGCAGGTTCTGAAAAAGGAAATGAAGCTTTTGGATTTAATGCACAAACAATTGAAGATGCTAGACAATTAATGTTAAAGCAAGGAACTTGTACAGGACCAAATGTAATGTATTTTGAAACAGGACAAGGTTCAGAATTATCTTCAGAAGCTCATCATGGAATAGATCAAGTTACTATGGAGGCTAGATGTTATGGATTTGCAAAGAGATTTAATCCATTCTTAGTTAACACAGTTGTAGGATTTATAGGACCTGAATACTTGTACGATGCAAAACAAGTTACAAGAGCTGGACTTGAAGATCACTTTATGGGTAAATTAAGCGGATTACCAATGGGTGTTGATGCTTGTTATACAAACCATATGAAAGCAGATCAAAATGATATAGAAAATTTAGCAGTATTATTAACAGCAGCAGGGTGCACATACTTTATGGGAATACCTCATGGAGATGATGTAATGCTTAACTACCAAACAACTGGATATCATGAAACAGCGGCTTTAAGAGAAATGTTTGGTTTAACTGCAATAAAAGAGTTTGATGAGTGGATGGAAAAGATGGAGTTCAGTAAAAATGGTAAGTTAACACAAAAAGCAGGAGATGCATCTATATTATTAGGATAGGAGATCTGATTTATGAATGAGAAGGATTTAAAAGCATTAGTTGAACAATTAGTTGGCCAAATGGTTGGTCAAGTTGATACAAATTCTATAAAAGAGGTTGCGACTAAGGTTAGTGAAAGTATAGTTGACAACAATGCTTGTATAGATGACATAACAGAAATAGATATAAAAAAGCAATTATTAGTTGAAAACCCAGCTGATAAGGAAGCTTATTTAGATATGAAAGCTAAGACTCCAGCAAGATTAGGAACTGGAAGATGTGGAGCAAGATATAAAACTATAACTGCACTAAGAGTAAGAGCAGACCATGCAGCAGCTCAAGATTCTGTATTCTCTTATGTAAGTGAAGACTTTATAAAAGAAAATAATTTATTTGCAGTAGAAACTTTATGTAGTGACAAAGATGAATATTTAACAAGACCAGATCTTGGTAGAAAATTCTCTAGCGAAACTATACAATCTATAAAGTCTAAGTTTGGTACTAATCAAAAGATATTGCTTATGATAGGTGATGGATTAAGTTCAGCAGCTATAGAAGCAAACTTAAAAGATTGTGTTCCAGCTATAAAGCAAGGTTTAAAAATGTATGGTATAGATTGTGGAGAATTGTTATTTGTTAAACATTGCAGAGTTGGTGCTATGGACCATATAGGTGAAGAGTTAGATTGTGATGTTATATGTATGTTAGTTGGAGAAAGGCCAGGTCTTGTTACTGCTGAATCTATGTCAGCATACATTGCATATAAACCAAAGTTAGGTATAGCAGAAGCTAAAAGAACAGTTATATCAAATATTCACAAAGGTGGAACAACTGCTGTCGAGGCAGGTGCTCATATAGCTGAACTTATAAAAACTATGTTAGATAAAAAAGCTTCAGGGATAGACCTTAAATAATTAAGTGGAGAGTGTAAATTATGAAAAATGATGTAATCCATCCTAATGTACTAGGAGTTAAAATAATTTCAAATATAAGTCCAGAAATGGCACAAAAGTTAGAGTTAGAACCACATCAAAAAAGTTTAGGATTAATAACTGCAGATTGTGATGATGTAACGTATACTGCACTTGATGAAGCAACAAAAGCATCTGACGTTGATGTTGTATATGCAAAGTCTATGTATGCAGGAGCAGCTAATGCTTCAACTAAACTTGCTGGTGAAGTTTTAGGTATAATAGCAGGACCAAGCCCAGCTGAAGTAAGAAGTGGATTAAATGCAGTAATGGATTTTATGGAGTATGGTTCAACATTTATAAGTGCTAATGATGATGATTCAATAGCATATTATGCACATTGTGTATCAAGAACGGGAACATACCTTTCTAAAGTAGCAGGAATAAAAGAAGGTGAAGCATTAGCATACTTAGTAGCACCGCCACTTGAAGCAATGTATGCACTAGATGCAGCTCTTAAAGCAGCAGATGTATCTATGTGTGAATTATTTGCACCTCCAACTGAAACAAACTTCGGTGGAGCATTACTTACAGGTTCTCAATCAGCTTGTAAAGCAGCATGTGATGCTTTTGCAGAAGCAGTAAAAGCTGTTGCAGATAACCCAACAGGATTCTAGGATAAATAAATGATTAACGCATTAGGTTTAGTAGAAGTAATAGGTTATGTTGCTGCAATAGAAGCGTGTGATGTTTGTTTAAAGTCTGCCAATGTACATTTAGTAGGAATTGATAAAGTTGGAAGTGGGATTGTAACGGTAAGTGTAACTGGTGATGTTGGAGCTGTTAAGTCGGCAGTAGAAAGTGCACAAATATCTGTATCAATAATTGGAAGCTTAAGATCAACTCATGTAATACCAAGATTACATCAAGATGTAGTTGAGGCTTTGTTTAAAAAAGAAGAAAAAAAAGAAATTGAAGAAATTGAAGAAATTGAAGAAAGTCTTAGTGAAAAATGCTCTGAAGATATTGATATGATTGAGGAAGTTCAAATTAAAGAAGATATAAAAGATGAAAAAGACCTAGTAGAGATAAAAACTGAAAAAATAGAGAAAGAAACCGAAGAAATAAATAAAGAAAGCACTGACAAAGGTAAAAATGATTTATCTAAAATGAGTGTTAAAGAACTTAAAACCATAGTTAAAAGATTAGATGCTTCGCTTACAAATAAAAATTTAAATTCTTTGAGAAAAGAAGAATTAATAGATATGGCTGAAAAGTTTAGCAGAAAGGACAGATAGTTATGACACTTCTAGATAAAGATTTAGTATCTATACAAGAAGTTAGAACTCTTGTTAGAAAATCTAAACAAGCTCAAATTGAGTTAGCAAATATGAATCAAAAACAAATAAATAAAATTGTTAAGGCAATAGCTGATGCAGGATATGAAAATGCTACTAAGTTAGCAAAAATGGCTAATAAAGAAACTGGATTTGGAAAATGGGAAGATAAAATAGTTAAAAATGCTTTTGCATCTAAGGGAGTTTATGAAACTTTAAAAGATACAAAAACTGTTGGAATAATAAATGAGGATAAAGAAAATAAAACTATAGACATAGCTACACCAGTTGGAGTTGTTGCAGGAATTATACCTTCGACAAACCCAACATCAACTGTTATATACAAAGCTATGATATCTATAAAATCAGGAAACTCAATAGTTTTCTCACCACATCCAAATGCAAAAGAATGTATACTTGAAACTGTTAAAATAATATGTGAGGCTGCAGTAAATGCAGGATGTCCAAGTGATGCTATATCATGTATTACTATACCAAGTTTACAAGGAACTAATGAATTAATGAAGCATAAAGATACTAATTTAATATTAGCAACTGGTGGAGAAG